>DATMML010000098.1 GCA_035570235.1 Vicinamibacteria bacterium
AGGGGGCGGCGGTAGCTTCGTGGCAGATGGTTGCGTTCTCGGCACAACGCAGGTCGGCACTCCCAGGATGCTCTCGGCAACTTCGGACCAGCCTGGCAAGATGAATGATCGGGATCGCTTCCGCAACTCGGACCCCTCGCATGATCCGGCGGGGGCCGGGGTGGGCGGAAGCTCCAACCTCGACCTCAGCAATATCGTGCCCAAGGGTCAGGGGACGGGCGGAAAGATCGTGGTCTATTGGACGGGAGCTCCAATGGACCCGACAGCGGACGATCCGTCTGCCCGGCCCGATTGCGATGACTGCAACCAGAGCGCAGGTCAGCCGATCGAGGTCACCACGGGCAACGTCTACTTTGACCAGGTCGACGCAATTGTCCCCGGTTTTGGCCCGGGGCTCCGCTTTGCGCGAAGCTACAACAGTATCAATGCTTCCACCGGCGGCATCTTCGGCCCTGGCTGGACCTACTCGTACGAGAAGGCGTTGCGATTCCCATCCTCAACCAAACTAAAGCTTAGTGAGGGCAGCGGCGTGCCGCGCTTCTACCAAGACCAGACGGGCAGCGGGACTTTTGTCGGCACCAATCCCACGACGCAAGAAGACTGGTTTGTGCTCACGTCGGGTTCCTACATTCGGCATTTTCGCCGGGGAGGTCAAGAAGCCTACGACGCCAATGGCCGCTTGAACAAGATCACCTCGGTCACTGGCGCCGTCCTCCTCTTGGGGTATGACACGTCGAACAGGCTGATCAGTATCGGAAACGCACCTGACAGTAACTCTCCGATCACTCGGTCCCTCACCCTAACGTACGCCGGCAATCAAGCCCAGAGCCTGATCGGGCCGGACGGAAGCACTGCGATAGCCACGTACTCCTACAACGGAGCGTTCCTTCAGCAGGTGACATATGGGGACGGGAGCGGATCCTCGTACACCTACGATCAGACAACGGGCGGGTTAGCGACAGTTGCGGACCTAACTGGGACCGTCCTTGAGACCCATACCTATGATCGAGCGACTGGGAAGGGCCTGACATCTGAGATCTCCAATGGCCAGAAGAGATACACGTTCTCGTACAGCGCCAACCAGACCACAGTGACGGACGCGATTGGAAACGTGACAACCTACCAATGGGGGAGTTTCGGAGGAGTCAACCACACGACGAGCATTACGGGCGCCTATTCATTCGGGGGCGGCTCGCAGAGCTGGAGCTACGACACCCAAGGGAACGTAACGACGTACACGGACGCGAATGGAAAAATCACTCAATCCACCTACGATCCCGTCACGAACGACTTGCTGACCGTGACCGATCCGTTGCTGAATGTAACGCGCTACACGTACTGGCCCGACGGTCGGGTACACACCATCACTGCCGCAGACAATGGCGTAATCACCTACCTGTATGACCAAACAGGAGGCCCAAGCTCGATCACCGATCCCTTGAATCGTCCCCCGACAGTCTTTTCCTACTACTCGAACGGGAAGCTGCACACCATCCAGGACTCGCGCGGCAAGACGACCACCATGACCTATTACCCAACCGGCGACCTCCAGAGCGTGATGGACCCCTTGCAGCACACGACCACCTTTGGTTACGACGCGATGGGCCGGCGAACAACGGTCACGGATGCGATGACGCCAAGCAACACGACCACTACAACCTACTGGCCCCAGGGCCAAGTCAAGCAGATCAAGTATCCGGATCAAACCCACACTGACTACACCTATGACCTGGGTGGTCGTCTGAAGACCGTCAGTGACCCCCTCCAACACGTAACGACGATTGGCTACGATGCATACGGGCGCCGCCAAACGGTTACCGACCCCAACAGCCCCGCCGGCGTTACGACGTACGCTTATGACAACATGTCAAACCTAACGACAATCACCGATGCACGAGGCAAGGGCACGACCTTCGGATACAGCGATGGTTTCAACCGACTCAACTCCATCACGTATCCTGGACAAGCAGCGATCGAGACGCTTACGTACGATGCCGTAGGGAGGCTCAAGACGCGAACGGATCGAAAGGGTGTGACCACGACGTACACCTACTATCCCACGGGATGGCTTCAACAGAAGTCTTACTCGGACGCGACGCCCTCAGTCAGTTACACGTATGACCCTGTTGGGAGGATGGCGACGGCGACAAACAGCACCGACTCTCTGACGTGGAGCTACGATCTCGCCGGGCAGCGTCTGTCTGAGGCGAGTTCGCTAAACAGCTCGACAGTCGGCTACCTATTCGACAATGACGGCAACCGGACGACACTTGAGTTGAACGGGACGCCCTACCTGACTTATGGGTATGACGACGCCTCGCGACTAACCACGATCACGGTGGGCTCGAACAACTTCACGTTCGGGTACGACAACGACAACCGCCGCACTTCGCTCCTCTACCCGAACCAGTTGACTACGCTCTACTCCTACGACACCCTCTCGCGCCTCACGCTGGTCCACACAACCAACTCGGTGTCGGATCTTACTTCCGCTGGCTACGCTTATGACAACGCTGGGAACAGGACTAGCAAGAGCATCCCGAGTTATTCGGAAACCTATGGCTATGACGCCCTCAACCGCCTCACTCAAGTCAACCGTGGGACGCCCATGACGGAGCAGTATACCTATGACGCAGTGGGGAATCGCGCGACGTCGCTAAACACCACTGGCAATTGGGTGTACGACGATCGGAACGAGTTGAAGTCCAACAGCAACGACGCGTTTACCTACGATCCCAACGGCAATCTCATCCAGAAGGTGGAAGGGTCCGACACCTGGACCTATCAGTGGGATGCGGAGAACCAGCTCCAGTCTGTGTCGAAGAATGCTTCGGCTGTGGCGAGCTACGCCTACGACCCGATAGGAAGACGGGTGAGGTACGTTACCGGAACGAACACGATCGCCTACGGGTATGATGGGCAGAACATTCTGACGAAGGCCGGTAGTTGGTTCGTCCAAGGACCTGGGATCGACGAACCACTCGCCATCGAAGGCACACCACAGGGCGCCTTCTACTACCATTCCGACGGTCTCGGCAGTGTGGTTCTGACTACGGACCCGAACGCAGTGGCGGCCGGGAGCTACCAGTACGACGCCTTCGGCAATATTCAGGTGGGCGCGACCATTGGAGGCTATGCCTTTACAGGACGGGAGTGGGAGTCTGAGACGGGCCTCTTCTACTACAGAGCCAGATACTACGACCCGAAGGTGGGAAGATTCATCTCCGAAGACCCGATCCAGGCTGGGAGCTACGGCTACGCTGGTAACAACCCTGTTGTCTTCGGCGACCCCAGCGGCCTGTATCTGGAACTGACGGGCGCTGGCTGGCAGAAGTCGCTTGGGTTTCTGCAACAACTCGTTGGTCCTGAGGCTGCCGGTCTCCTCCGGACGCGAGCTATTGGCGATGATCGACACCAGGTCTACTGCGGGGGTGATCTTTCGGCTGGCGGGCCGCTTGGTGGTCTGCTGTCCGCCATTATCAGGAGCAACAAGCTGCTGGAGATCACACTGGCCGACCCGTCCACAATGATCAGCACCCTCAGCGGGAGCATGTCAGTCGCGTCGCTTGGTGGGGCCGGAACCGTGGGAGCAGAGGAGAGCCTGGTAGGAATCACGCAGATCTTCATCTCGGAAGACGCGGGCGCGATCACATCCGCGCTGATGACCAGTGTTCTCTATCGCTCGGCCAGCAGCGACAGCAATCCTCTGACGTACACGACAGCTGGTGTCCTGGCCCACGAACTTGGTCACGCCTTCCTGAACATGCTCGGTGCACCGACGAACTCCGCCGAGAACAACGCCGGAGCGCTATACTGGGACCGGATGTGGCAGGCCTCGGCCGGCAACTCGAACTACCGCGTTCGGCACTGAAGAACCGCCTGTGACCCAGCTGGTGTCTAAGCCTATGGGGGTTTCCGTGGGACCGCTCGGCCGCGTGTCAGGAGAGCTGCTGATCCTTCTCGTCGCACTTCCAGCGCTGCTGTCACCCCTCATCGTCTTGCCGCTTCCAGAGGAGACTTCCCCGGCGCTCATTGCAGCCCTAAAAATGCTTCTCCCCATGTGTGGGTATCCGCGAACGTGGGCGCTTGCGGCCAGTGCTGCAGCAGCCCTTTGGGCGTGGCGTGGTCCCGCGGCATGGTGGAGAAAGGCCCTCGGAGCGGGCATCGCGGCCCTCGCGTGGATTCCCGCGACATACACGGCAAGCACGATGGCAGCCCTCGTACGTTTCTGATCATAGCTCTAGAACACCACCGAACGATGCTGCTCAGGGAGGACTCCTTGCCACGATTGGCTCGCGGGAGTTCTAGGGGCATAGGTCTCGGTAGTTCGAAGCAGCGACCCGCCGGCCAGTCTGCCTCCCACTATAACTTTACTTATCGCGTCAGTTCGGGTTAGACTCACGCGATAACCGAAGGCAAGGCGGCTCTCGGAGAAGGCCACAACTCACGTGATAACCAGTCTCGACCTGGCTGAGGTCGTTAATAACAGCCATAAGAATAAGGATAGTCGGCGGACCTTCCGATGATGGAGCCGGGTGCTTTCGCTACCGATGCCGAATGGGAGCGGCATGAACGTTTCCTGACGACATTGCGCGAACGCGGACGCCGCGACCGCACCGCGGATGCCTATGACTCCGACTGGCGCGCCCTTGCGCGCTGGTACGTGGGTTCGACAGGCCAGAGTTTCGACGTCGCGAATCTCACACCCATGGACGGAGCCGACTACCAGAACTTTCTGATCCGGAGCGCCAAACCCGCCACGGCTGCTCGGAGACTTCTGTTTCTGCGGACCTACGTCACCGAGGCCTTTCGCCGCAAGGAGGTCTCCCGAGACCTCCACGAGCACATCCAGAAGCTGCGGGCACCCAAGCCTCAGCCGGCTGCGCCCCGCAGCCTGACTGCCCAAGAGGCGAGGGCCGCCTTGCGCAAGGTCGAACGAGAGGGCAGCCTCCGGGACAAGGCAATCCTCTTCGCGTTCCTCCTTACCGGCGTCCGGGTCGGGGAGCTATCCGGCCTCGAGGTTCGTGACCTAGAGCTGACGGAGCGGCGGGGGGCGTTCCACATACGGCCGGAGATTGCGAAGGGCGGTCGGGAGCGCGAAGTGCCGCTCCCCAAGACGGCCCGCGACTACCTCAGGGAGTATCTGGCAGAACGAGAGGATACTGACGCCGCCCTGTTTGTGGGCCAGCGCGGGCGGATGACCCCGGCTGGGATCCGCGACGTGGTCGTTCACTTTGCCGGCGTACCTCCCCACCGGCTGCGGCATACCTATGCCTACGAGTTCCTTCGCGACAACAACAACGACCTCGTCGCCCTCGCCGACATCCTCGGGCACGCCTCCCTCAACACCACCCGCGGATACACACGCCGCCGGAAGGAGGACCTCGAGGAGGCCGCCGAGCGCGTCCACTATGCTCGGGACCCGAAGCGCGGGCCGTCGCGCTAAGGGTGCCATCGTGTCACAAGGCTACTGGTCGGGTTTGCGCGAGCCCTTTGGGGGTCGGACCCCAATTTCTCCTCGGACGGGCCCTCGGGCCCGCGATTCAGGTTCTGATAGCCGGCAATATCGCGCGTCAGTCGAGCGTCTAGGGCTGTCCGGTCGAAACGGGGGCTAGATCAGTGGGCGAGATCAGTACGGTTCTTCCCCAGTCTCGGAAGCGAACGGTCCGTCGGGAAACCACTTCGGTAGGAAGATATCGACCAGCAGCAAGACTAAAGGCCGACACCTGCTCAGGTTATTGCTCGGCCGGTGGGGCCCGCCTTGGAGGGGGGCTCCAGATGGCGTGGCCCGGGGAGGTACTGGACCGTTTCCTGGCGTCTGACTGGCTGCGAAAAAAGCCGCATGAGCTCAAGTATGTCCTTGGGCATGTCGGAGGTAACCCGCAGCCCGAGCTCTCTGGCCTCCGTGAATGTTATGGGGTGGTCATGCGTCCATCGACCCTCGGAGAGCAGCCCGGCGAGTTCTTCCGCCTTCTCCGGCGGGGAGGTATCGCCTAGCAACTCCTTGACGCTGTCCCGAACCTGGACGACGGCCTTCCTGGCTTGATCAGCGAGGATTAGAGTCTCGTCGTCGATGTCCGCGATCGGTTTTTCGGCGACCACCTTAAGGAGAGAGGCTGCTGGATATTTCCCGAGCTGTGGATCCACGGGTCCGAGCACCGCATGCTCGCTCATCACGATCTCGCGGGCCGATAGTGCGATCAGGGTGCCTCCCGACATCGCGTAGTGCGGCACGAAGACTGTGACCTTGCCCGGATGACTCTTGATCGCTCGTGCGATCTGCAGCGAAGCCAGTACCAGCCCCCCGGGCGTGTGCAGCACGAGATCCACCGGCACCTGCGGGTCGGTGAGACTGATCGCCCGGACGACCTCCTCCCAATCGTGCAGATCGATGTAACGCATCAAGGGGAACCCGAGGAGCCGCATGGTCTCCTGGCGATGAACCAGGAGGATCACGCGCGAGCCCCGCCGCTTCTCGATACTCGCCATAAGCCGCTGCCGAGAGGCCTCGAGGGCGCGTTGTTTGAGCCACGGCTGTACCGCGGAGAAGACGAAGAAAGCCCAGAAAAGGTCGGAGATGCTGAAAGCCATGGTCGTGTCCTCTTGCCAGCCGGGGATCGTACTTCATCGGGGGCCCACCTGCTCATGATTGATGGTCAGGCTCCCGCCCCCAGTGTCCCCTTTTCGGTCTGGCCCCCCCCGGGGGCCGGAGCCCGTCTCCCCGCCCCGGAGGGGCCCGGCGGAGGCGAGTCAGGTGACGACAACCCAAAGGAGTCCTTCGCCTGGCGCGAACGCGAGGACCGTCGCTCCCGAGGTGCCTTCTTGCGCTTGGCGAAGGACCGCGGTTAACGGAGCCGCGGGACGTTGAAATGGGGTTTCGATTGGGAAGTTTTGGGCTGGTGCGGTCGGGAAGACGAGGCCAGCGTGCTTGAACGGTAGGAGGTGGCCGTTGTGCCGCTTGGTCGGTGCTGCTCGATGGGCCAGGGCGGTAGTCGATAGACCTCGATCGTGGGCGCGTGCGGGCCAAGGCAGACGACGGCCCTTCGCGGGCCAAGCGCGTTAGAAGAGCGATGGCGGTTCGTGGGGCGCCTCACGGGGCCCTTGCCCCAGCCACGGCGATGGGTCGGAGCTGATGTGAAGGGACCCATTCGTAGAGTCGCTGCATCCGGACTTGGCCGCAGGCTGGACACCGGGTGGGATCCTTGCCGAACAGGCGCAGACAAGCGGCGGCACGGTCCTCCTTGTCGATATGCCGCCGGACGGGTGGCGCGACGTCGCCGCCGGGAACGAGCTCACGGCAATGCGCGAGTGCGGTCTCGCGCACGCGGTTGGATAGCAGGCCGTAGTGACGGATCCGTACGAAGTGTGCCGGCAGGACATGGAGCACGAAACGGCGGGCGAACTCTGGTCCAGACAGCCGCAGGATCTTCTGGCGGTTGCCGTGCGCGCGGTCGCGCCAACGGAAAGCGACCTCCTTGCCGTCGTAGTCGAGGATGCGGGAGTTGGAGAGGGCGATCTTGCGCGTGTAACGCGACACGTAACGGACGACCTGCTGGGGGCCGGCTAGCGGAGGCTTCGCGTAGACCACCCAGCGCTGACAGGCCGCGCGTTCAAGGAGATGACGCCCGAGGGGGGGAGCGATTCCAAAGGCGTTTTGGTCGTGGGCCGCTTCGAGCTTGCTGAGCAGTTTTCCCCGGAAGACCTTGCGCAGCACACCGTAGGGGACGAAGAATCCCGGACGGCAGGCGATCCATCGCGTGCCATCCTCGGATAGGCCGCCACCGGGGACGATGCAGTGGACGTGCGGGTGATAGAGCAGCTTCTGAGTCCAGGTGTGGAGCAGCGCCGTGAAGCCGATCCTGGCCTGCAACCGGCGGCGGGCAACCGCGAGCAGCGTCTCAGCGACCGCCTCAAAGAGCAGGTCCAGGGCGAGGGCGGGGGCCCGACGGAAGAAGGGGTGGAGGGTCGGGGGGACGGTCAAGACGGCGTGGTAGTAAGGGACCGGGAGCAGCGAGGCTTCCTGGGCCTCGGCCCACAGGGCCTGCTCCAAGCTGCCACAGCGAGGGCAGTGGCGGTCGCGGCAGGAGTGATAGGCGAGGCGGGCGTGGCCACACTGTTGGCACTCCTCGAGATGGGCACCGAGTTGTCCGGTCCGGCAGGCGACGAGGTGGCGGACGACACGTGCCTGTTGGCGACCAAGGCTCAGAGACCCCGCGTGATCGCGCAGGATCTCACCAACCCCTGGCTTACGATCGCCGCCTTCCCCGCCCCCGTGGGGGCAGCCCACCTACTCGCCGTCGGGCTTCTTGTCCTTGCCCAGCCCATCGAGCGGGCTGGGGGTGTCGTGGATGTAGGTCTTGGCGAGGTGGGTGTAGATCTGAGTCGTGGCGAGGCTGCGGTGACCGAGAAGGGCCTGAATGTTGCGGATGTTGGTGCCGCGCTCGAGGAGGTGTGTGGCGAAAGCGTGCCGTAGGGATCGCAACGACACGCGCTTGCGGATCCCGGCCTTTCGCCTGGCGCGCGCGAAGGCCAACCGCACCGACGTTTGCGTCAACTGCCGACCCGGGACCGCTCCCTCGAACAGGAACTCCTTTGGTCGGTAAGTGCGCCAGCAAGCGCGTAGCTGCTCGAGCAAGCGCTCCGGAAGCATGACGTAGCGGTCCCTCCGCCCCTTGCCCTGCTCGACCCGGATCACCCTGCGCGTCGAGTCGATATGGGTCGCGCGGAGGGCGAGGATCTCCGACAAGCGCAGGCCACACCCGTAGCCGGTCATGAAGATCGCACGGTACTTGGTGTTAGAAACCTCGAAGAGAGCGGCCACCTCCTCTGGGGCGAGCACCTGGGGTAGCGTGCGGCCACACTTCTGGAAGGGGATGCGGGTGTAGTCCCAGTCACGGTGACCGAGGTAGTCGCGGTAGAAGAAACGCAAAGCGCAGGTGTAGAGGTTGAAGGAGGACCAGCTCAGCTCGCGCGACGCGAGGTGGCGCTGATACTCCACCAGACGTTCGGGCACCACCTGGTCAAGCGGGACGTCACCGAGGTAGTGGTCGAACCGGCGCAGGGCCCCGAGGTACAGCTCGCGAGTCCTGGGGGTGTGTCCACGGGCAGCCAGGGTCAGTTCGAATAGCGGGGCGTGGCGGGCAAAGTCGCACATGGCTTCCTCCTGGGTCGCATACCAGGACGCGACCCAAAGGAAGCTTCGGCTACGAAAGCGCCTTTAGCACGTGACCTAAGACTCGGCTCACATCCGCCGCGAAGCGGCTCCGTTCAACCGACATTGTCGCAAGCCAGCGTTCGATCTTGCCAAGGCGGCTCTGAACCTGACCTGCCGGCACCCTTCTTTTAGCTGAACCTCCCCACACGTTCCGAGCGTTCTAGGAGTGGCGATCTTCCCGAGGAGGCCGTGTGACACCTGCAGCGATTTCTCCCCAACCACACTCCTCCACCGGCTGACCGCCCCTTTGAGCTTGGTAACCCCCAACTCGCAAATAGCGCACGATCGGATCCCCTTGCGAGCAGAGAAGGACACCACTGCTGTCGAGCAGCAACCTTCTAGACTCCCCGGGAGGGAGTCTAGGGTTCCTACCAGAACACGCCGCCCGCTGTGGAATTCTACGAATTACCTGTAGTGCGGCAATGGCACAGATAGGATCGGTGTCACTTCTTCCCGTCCACTGCGGACGGAAAACTGGATTGCTCACCGAAGTAACACTCGATGGCCTCCACCTTGTCGTCGGTAACTCGAAGGTATTCCACGTTCCGGAAGGACTTACTGTTCTTGGTGTGACAAAGGTACTTCACGAACGCCTCATTGCCGTTTCCGACCACCCGCTCCAGGTCAAATCGCTTGATAAAGTCGATCTGCGTCTCCCAGCAGCGCGTCTTGAAAACGCTCTTACTGATGTGATCGTCGCCGGCCGCGCTCGTAAAAGTAAAATTGTCGGCCAGCAGGGCATCCACGGGACCCCAATCCTTCTTCTCCCACGCCGCATACCACCTTCGGATGACTTCTTCTTTCCTCGTACCCAGCCCGCTCAATTCACGCGCGCCTGCTGCTACCGGGGAAACCACCGCTCCAGCCAGTGCGCAGGCCCCCGCTTCTAGTAGATTCCGGCGCGACACTTCGATCCTTGTCATAGTCCACTCTCCTTTATGTTGCCGCCCTAACGGCACTCGTAGAAACGCAACCAAACTCAGGGTGTTATCAACAGGCAGCCAAGACCCACCTATCGCGCTGGAGGGGAGTACGAGATTTCTAGGAGCTCTGTCTTTCCAATCCCCCGGTGCGCGTGGAGGATGGCGTCTTTCGAATAGGGTGGACCATCGCTTGGATTCGACGCTTCTGCATGAGTCATCATCATGGTGATTGTTCCGCCGAGATTGCTGTTCGCAGAATCGAAACGCCTCTCGACAGCGGCCGTTATGGTTGATATAGGTGAAGACTTCATCATTTCTCCGCTCGATTCGTGCTACCGGGTTGACTGAATAGAGCGCCCAGGTAGCGGCGCAAGTGCTCAAGGCTCTCCCGCACGACCTCGGGACCCTGCTTGGCCTTGGCCAAGATGAATGAGCCCTGCAGCACGGCCAGAATGAAATATCCAACGCTTTCCGCGCTCCAATCCGCCTTGGGCGCGTAGCGTTGCTTGGCGGCTTCGATGTCGCGGCTCAGCTGAGCGTGGTGGGAAGACAGGCCCTGGGCACAAGCTGCGCGAATGTCCGGGTGGGTCGCGTAGGTTTCTTGAACCAAAGTGCCGAGCAGGCACGTGTAGTCGGGCAGGTCCCCGTTCAGCATCGCTGCTCGGAAGTCCACGTAACCGAGGAGGCGGTCCAGCGGGTCTACGAGTTTGCGGTACGGTGCAGCGGCGAAAAAGGCCTCCGTCGTCGCTTCCCAATATGAGGCAGCGGCGAGTGCCAGCTCGTCCTTGCTCTTGAAGTGATAGAAGAAGCTCCCCTTGGTGATCCCGGCTGCGTGGCAGATGTTCTCGACCGTTGTCGCCGCGTAGCCCTTGGCCCGGATGGCATGGAGGGCCGCCTCGAGAAGCCTGGTCTTCGATTGGTGCTGGGGCTCCGTGGCCATCGGGCCTCCTCAATACCGCCTAGTCGGTACCATACCGATTAGACGGTATATTGTCAAAGGAGAAAAAGGGATTGGCCAGGTTCCTCAGGTGACAGCCGCGCGACAGCGCGACATCTGGCCTTAGCCGCCGCCCCCCGCCACCGCTCAGCGAACGATTTCGAAGTCGATAGTCTGAAGGGCTTCTTGTTTCTTGGGTGGTGCCAGAGCGTCGATCACAGTTACCTGCAAGACATAGTGACCCTCAGGCATTTCAGTCGGAAGGAGCAAAGTGCTCCCCGTGAAAACAGCCTTCATGTCGTTCGCGTTAGCGACCTCCAGCCGACGTGGCTCCCCCGTCACGACCACGCGACCATCATGCAGCAGTCGCATCTGAGTCGTGACGTCGACGCCGCGGCCATCGTGGGTCACCTGCGCGTTGTAGATCACTAAACCGTACGAGAGGGGTTGGCCTCGGGAGAAGACACGGGAGGCTTGGATCGCCGCGCCTCGTTCCGTATCCAGAACCTCAGCACGCGCGGGCTCGCCCGGGGCGAGGCCGTCGCCCGAGGGCGCGTCGCTCATGAGAATGCCCGACAGCGACAAGCGATTGCGTCTCAGATCCGGTACCTCAACGAACTGATACGCCGAACCCACGCGACCCGAGGCCGTGTCGCGAAAGGCAACCCGCAGCTGGTATGCGCCGGGCTTCTTCACGGGCATGTCGACTGTGTAGTTGATGCCGCGCTCCAGAGCCCTTTCGAGGGCGTCTTGCGAGAGCCGTATCTTCCCGTCTCGGCCGAGTTGTTCGATGACTCGACCTTCGTCATCGAAGGTAGCGCCCAGAGCCTCCACCTGTGCTACGAGGAACCCCTGGTCCTGAGCGAAGCTCAGATTGCTCGCGTCAACACGGAGGAAGGAGTGAAGCAGCGGGCCCCGCACCGCGTCCTGGAAGAAGAGTGTGCTCAGGTGCAAACCGACGTCGCGGGAATCAAAGGGAGACACGAGCGCGTTCAGCAGCGTCGCCGCCTCTCGCTCACGCGCAAGCTGTGGATCGTCTTCGGGGATGCCGTAGTACCCGCTGCGTGACCGCACGGCCAGGCCCTTTCGTTTCACCTTGAGCCTGATCCTGTGGAACCTTGCTTTTCCCTTCTCGGGTCGGAAGGCGAGGGCCGGGGGGACGTATCCGATCAAATAGTAGCCTCTCTGGTCTTCAAGGACTGTTCTCAGCTGTCGTGAGATGTCGTTCTGGTCGTGAAGGAAGAGACCGCCGGTTGACTCCGCGAAAGCCGAGAGGCCGTCTTGGCCGTCAAGGCGGCCCGCCAGGCCGCGCGCATTCAGCATTCCCTTGAAGTCAGAGATTGACGTATCGGCCATGCCACCAGGGCTGATCGTATTGTCGGTTGCGGTGAGCTGGCCCGTCGTTAGCCCCCGCGTATCCACGGCGTAGACGACGACCGAACCCTGATTGGCAAGAGTGATGAGCGCCGACACGGCTCTTCCGAACGCGGTGGGGCCATCACCATTCGGGAGGTAGAGCGGCAACCCGTTTGACAACAGCACCAGCGATTTGCGGCCCGGGAGTTCTCGTAAGCCCGTGAGCGCGAAACGGAGGGCCCCGATGGTGCCGCCCGTGAGCAAATCCCTTCGTTCAGGATCTGGGTTGCGAGCTGCCAAACCGCCCGGCGAGCCCCTCCCGCTCGTCGGGGAAGGGAGAACGGGAATCGCTCCCACCGGCTCAAAGGCATCGACATCCGCCAGCGGATTGAATCTCACGCGACCGATCGCGGCGCCGAGGATTCGCTTGTCGCTTGTGAACTGTTGCAGCGCTCCGACTCCCCCTGCCGTGCGAAGGATGGAAACCAGGTCTCCAGGCACCATTTGGCTGTCGACGTAAGTCCTAAGTGCGCGCTGTACGGAAGCCATCGACACGAGGTCGAGACGAAGATCGTCGACGACAAAGACGGTGGTGCGTTGCACCTGCTCTCGTCGGAGCGGTTCCCGTGGACTGACTTCTCCTGGCATCGCGTGGGGCGCAACTTCGCCGACGCCCCGACTCTCGATCGGGATGTACGAGCAGTTCGACACCCGTTGGCGCTTCCCATCCTCAAGAAGCTCGAAATCGTCAGCCCCAAGGTCCGTGACGTAGTGCCCATTCCTGTCCGTGACCACGGCGTCAATCTGAACCAACGAGACTGTTGCTCGAAAGACGGGAGCAGGCTCATCTAGAATCGCGGCTGGCTGCTGAGCGTTGGCAGCCGGACCGAGGACGGCGGCCAATCCAAGGAGCAGGGCACCATGACCCAGCGAAGAGGAGCGGTGCAGCTGTGGAAGACGACCCGACGAGCCACCTCGCCTTTGCTTTCGAAGCGATGCCAATTGGCTTACCGTCATCATTATGCTGGTTGTTGAGAAGCGACCGCATGTGACCGGCTTAGCGACGCCTGCACCGAGTTTTGGGAAGAACCGTAATCCGGGTGGAACCCCTCTCTGATGCGGCGTAGCTAGACTATTTCGCGAGCCGCCGGACCTGCACGCCGCGGAAGCGCAGCGACCAGAGGTTCTCGTCCGGATAGCCCGCAAAGCCAACCACCGCCTCGCGGTCAGCCTTGTCCCAGCCCGCGGGCGGCACGAAGTGGTGCTGGACCTGCTTTCCGTTGACGAAGGCGGCCATGACGCCGTCCTCGACGTGGATCAGGATGTCGTTGGCGTCGTGCACCTCCACCATCGGCGCGACACCCTCTGGTCTCGAGAGGTATTGTGCGAAATACGCCACCGTCCCCTCGCGGGCGTTGCGCTTGACGCGGAAGCTGAACCAGTTGTCCTTCTCCCAGGCCGGATGCCCGAACACGAAACCGCCCTGAAACGCGCCATTCGTGCTCGCCGCCATCTCGACCCTCCCCTTCATCTCGAAGTTCGGCCCCACCCGGGCGTCCGAAACCATGAGCAGCCCGCGGGCGCCCGCCGTCCCGGTGAGGGCGCCGTCCTTCTCGACATGCCAGGTGCCCATAAGCGGACGCCAGCCTTCGAGAGCGTCCGATTGGGGAAGGATGGGTACCCAATCGCCGCGGCCCAGGCGCTGCTCCGTCTCGAGGGCGGCCACCCAGCGGCGGAGCGCGGGCGCGGTGTGGGCTGAGGGGTCCTTCGACAACGCCGCCCGATAGGCCTCGAGGGCGGCCCCGTTCTCGAAAGCCAGCCGCAGCGAATCGCCTCGACGGGCATCTGCCGCGGCGGGCCCGGCCGCGAGCGCGATCCGAGCCACGAACTCATCGCGGGTCTCGCCCTCGAGATGGCCGGCGGCTTCGGACGTGAGCTGGAACCCCGCCGCCTTGAGATGGGCGAGCGCCTCCTGGGGCTTACCCGCGTGGTCGGCGATGGTCGTCCAGAGCGATTCGAAGCGGGCCTTGCAGCATGCCTGCTTCGGTTCCTTGAGGTAGCTCTCGAGCATCTGAACGAGCATGGGATAGGTCTCGGGCCACTCGTAGATCGGGATACCGCCGGCGCCCCCCACTGTGTCTTTCTGGTCATGGTGGATCTTCGTAACCGCGCGCAGCGCGTAGAGCGGCACCTCGGTATCGAAGCGCCCCGTATCGAGAGCTTCGCGTCCGAAAGCCAGCATGGCCTCGTAGCTCCCGCCCCACCGTGGCAAGAGGTGCCGGAGCGCGTCTTCGTACGCGCCGAGGGCGTCGAGTTGGGCCGCGACGGTGCGGTCGAACCAGACCCGAGGGTCCTCGTCCGGAACGGGGTCATCCTCGGCGACCCCCATCATGTAGTAGGGTGCTTCGAGGTGGTCCGGCCGCAGCATCCAGGCTTCGCTGAGATCATGACGAGCCTGGGCGCTAAGGCTCTTAAACCGCGCCAAGGCCTCCGGTTTCACCTCGTTCGCCCACCCGTGGCCGCGGGCCTCCCACGCCTGGCGGTGGCGTACCACGCCCAAGAGGCAGAGCCGGACCCAGGGCTCAACCCAGGTTGCTTTCTGCAACGCCGCCTCCGCCCCTACGCTCGAGCGTGTGAGGAAGTCCGGGCCGGTCCCGTTGTCGAGGAAGGAGAGCAGCACAGGAGAATCGCTGGGCTCGAAGCTCCCATCGACCAGAGACTGCTCAAACCACTCCAGCTCAAGCGGCCGGAGTGTCTCCCGCAGCCCAACGCCCTCTCTCCGCCACTCGTATCGGCCGTAGAGCGCGGAAGCCGCCCACCGAGCCACCGCGCGGGGATAGGGTACCGTCTTCATCCCCTCCACGGCCTGGGCGAAGAAATACTCCGGCTCCGCGGAGTCCCAGGTCCCATCCAAGAGCGCACGGCCGAAGAGGTAGAGCACGAGGGGATCCTTGCCGCCGCGGTCGACGATCGCTCTCCCGGACGCGATGCGCCGGTCCGCGGGCACCGTGCCCTCCCCGCCTACGATCGTGGGGAGCGAGGCCTCGATGAACTGGCGCGCGGCGTCGTCCCATTTCGGATCCCGGAGGCCCACTTTGTCATAGTTCGAGAGCATGTGCTTACGGCCCCACGCCATACGGGCTGCGATTTCGTCCTTCCGGTCGGCCCAAACGGGGGCGTTTCGCGGAATTGGCTTGGCGGGTGCCGGCGTCGGCCCCCTCGCGCCCGGGAACAGCAGCCCCACGAGCCGAGCGTCGCAAGCCACGCCACCAAGCAGGCCAAGAAGGACCGGGATGAAGACGCCCCCACGAGCTCTCATAGGTTCATGCTTCATTCAGACAGCCTCCACGGTACACGACTCCGCGGGTGCTCACCTCTGAGCGAACCTCCCCAACGGCGCCTCCGCGACGGGCCAGCCGTCTGGGGCATGGTACCCGATAGCCTTGCTGTAGGCCTTCCGGGAGTGCTCAGAGGAGACGGTGTCTAGTGCGAGCGCCTTTAGGCGGGTCAGGCCGGGGGGGGTTCTCCCCTTCAGGCCCGCCTTCCGGACATGGAACGAGGTCGGACACTTACCCTTTCCACCCCCTTCCCGGGGCCCCGCGAGGCCACAGCGTCATTAATGACAGCCGTAGCGCAACGACTCAAGTGATGATAACCGCGCGTTAGTCCTCCAGTGGGAGCGTCTAGGCCCGTCCTGGCGAAACGGGGGCTTGATCAGAAGGCTAGATAAATCACCTCGCGGAGTCCGCCGAGGCTCTGATCAAGAGATCGCCCTCGACGACCACTCCTCGCCGGTCGTTTACGTACGCACGGCGCGAGCTACGCGATCGAATCGGCGCCGCTGTTCACGGTACGTGTAGGCGCCCGCGTTTCGACGAGTTGCCGCCGCACGTCCGCCACGAATCTGGCCAGCAGCGGCGACCCATTGTCCTTCCTCGAGATGAGGGATACCGTGATCGGCAGACGCAGGTCGATGACTCTCCGAAGCACGACGTCCTTGGGACAGCGCCAGCGCGTCGCGTCGGTGACGAACGCGACTCCCAGACCGCAGGACACGAGACTCAGCATCGTGGCCTCGTCCACGGCCTCCTGCACGATCCGTGGCTTGGTCAGGCCGCCGCGAGAGCACGCTTGTAGAAGGCGGTCGTAGTTCGCTGGATGCTGCCGCCGTGGAAACCAGACGAAGTCGGTGTCGGCCAGGTCACGCAGCCGGAGATGCTTGAATCTCGACACTGGGTGCCGTTTTGGAGTGGCGAGCACGACCTGATGCGAGCCGACATGAACCTGGTCCATATCCGGATCGGGTCTCGGCACGTGGTAGACGAACCCCGCATCGAACCGGCCCGATCGGACCGCTTCGACCTGGTCCAGCGAGATCAGAGGACTGAGCTGCAGCTCCACCTCCGGGTGCCTTCGGCGGAATTCCCGAAGCGTGTCGGGAACGACGCCGTGCCAGGACGCGCTTTCCGTGAAACCCACCCGCAGCGTCCCAATCAGCCCGCGCGCCGCACGCTCGGCGCGGATCGCCGCGTCGTTCAGTTCTTGGAGAATCCGCCGGCAGTCCTCCAGGAACACCTTCCCGGCCGCACTCAAGCGAACGCCCCGCGGCAGGCGGTTGAAGAGCTGGAATCCGATCTCACGCTCCAGGTCCTGGATCTGACTGGAGAGTGCCGGTTGGGCCACACGCAGCCGTTGTGCGGCGCGTCCGTAGTGCTCGTCTTCTCCGACGGCCACGAAGTAGCGCAGATGCCGTAGTTCCATATCGATAGGCTCCGGATATTGGTTCGATAACAACAGTGTGTTGGACGGGCGGGCAGCAGAAACATGAACCTTAAGGCGTGCGAAGGCAACTCGGAAGGAGATCACTCATGGGCCTCCATACAGCACTGCAGCCAACCTCGCTGGCTCTGGTCACATGCGGGGCATGGGTCGCTTTGGCCTCCCCCGGTTCGTCTCGCGACCACGTTGCCCGGCAATCGGACGCGCCGACATCCGCGGAGGGCGTCGCCGCCTGGCAACAGGTCTACTCCGTGCTGACCTCTCCCCGCTGCATCAACTGTCACACCGCCACGAGCCATCCTCAACAAGGTGACGATCGCCAGCGCCACTTCGCCAACGTGGTACGCGGGCCCGAGGGTAAGGGTGTTCCGGCGCTGCAATGCGTGACCTGTCATCAGGAGTCCAACGCCGACAGCACCGGCGTCCCGGGCGGGCACGGCTGGCACCTGGCGCCGTTGTCCATGAGGTGGCAGGACACGAGCGGGAAGATCCTGTCCAGCACCGAGGTCTGCCGGGCGATCACCGATCGCTCGAAGAACCACGACCTCGATGGACCGGGCATCGTGAAGCACCACGAAGAAGAGGCCCTTGTCAGTTGGGCCTTCCAGCCCGGCCGGCGGATCGACGGCACCGCGCGCACGCTGCCCCCGCTGACGCATGAGCAGTTCGTCGCCGCCACACGCAGATGGGTCGAGGCGGGAGCGCCCTGTCCCGGGAATCGCTGAGTCGGGAGGTCGTCATGGAAACCTACAAGCTCTCCGTTAACGGTCAGCAGAAGGAGGTCACCGTCGATCCCGGTACTCCGCTGCTCTGGGTGTTGCGCGAAGACCTGAAGATGACGGGCACTAAGTACGGTTGCGGGATCGCCGCCTGCGGCGCCTGCACGGTACATCTCGGTGGCATCGCCACGCGCTCCTGCGTGGTGCCGGTCTCTATGGTTGGCGGTCGCCCAATCGTGACCATCGAGGCCATGGCCGAGGATCCGGTGGGGCGCGCCGTGCAGGACGCCTGGGTCGCGCACGACGTCGTCCAGTGCGGCTACTGCCAAAGCGGACAGATCATGAGTGCAGTGACCCTTCTCAAGAGCACGCCCCGACCAAGCGACGTCAACATCGAGGAGTCGATGGGCGGGAATCTCTGCCGCTGCGCGACCTATGTTCGCATTCGCGAGGCGATTAAGACGGCTTCGCACCAGCTGGCGTAGGAGGCATCGCATGAGCGCCGCAACCAATGCCGCCAACGACTTCCTGCTCGGCCGGCGGAGCTTCTGCCGTGTCTCCGCGACGATCGCCGGCGGCCTGATCGTTTCCCTCCATCTCGATCTCCCGGTGCATGCGCAAGAGGCAGGTCAGGCGACGCCCGCACCGACGGTCTACCCGCCGGACGCCTTCGTACAAATCAGGCCCGACGGCAAGGTCCTCGTCAAGGTGAACCGGCTGGAGTTCGGGCAGGGAGTCCAGACGTCCCTTCCCATGATCCTGGCCGACGAGATGGACGCAGACTGGTCGCAGGTGATCGCGGAGCTGGCGCCCGCCGCTGAGGTCTACAAGGACCCAATCTATGGCTTCCAGATGGTGGGAAGCTCCAGCTCCATCAAACATTCGTTCCAACAGTACCGGGAACTGGGCGCCCGGACACGCGCCATGCTCGTGGCTGCTGCCGCCCAGCAGTGGGACGTCTCCCCCCCCCAATGCCGCACGGAAGCCAGCGTCGTGCACGGTCCCGGCGGCCAGTCGGCCAGGTACGCCGAGCTCGCGGAAGCGGCAGCAAAGCAACCGCTGCCCGCTACGGTGTCGCTCAAGAATCCTTCACAGTTCCGTCTCGTCGGTAGAAGGGTCCGGCGCCTCGACAGTCGCTCCAAGTGCGACGGCTCGCTCAAGTTCGGTCTCGACCTCGACCTCCCCGGCATGCAGACGGCCGTCGTCGCGCGGCCGCCGGTCTTCGGGGCGCGCGTCAAGCGCTTCGACGACGAGGGCGCTCGCCGCATTGCCGGCGTCCGGGACGTATTCGAGATCCCGCTCGCCCGAGGCACCGGCGTCGCGGTCGTCGCCGACAGGTTCTGGGCCGCCAAGCAGGCTCGAGACCGCTTGAAGGTCGATTGGGACCTCTCCGCGCTGGAGCGACCTGACAGCGCACTGCTCTGGGCGAAGTACAAGACGCTGGCGAGCATGCCCGGCAAGGTAGCGGCGAGCCGTGGGGACGATAAGAAGATCGAGGCGTTCGCTGCTCCCACCCGGATCGTCGCCGAGTACGAATTCCCTTACCTCGCCCATGCCCCGATGGAGCCGTTGAACACGACCATCCGTTTCGACGGCGACCGCGCGGAAGCGTGGGCCGGGTCGCAGTTCCAGACCGCCGACCAGGCAGCCATTGCCGAAGTCCTGGGTCTCAGGCCCGAGCAGGTCACCTTCCACACCGAGATGGCCGGTGGGGGCTTCGGACGGCGCGCCACTCCCGACAGCCACGTGGCGCGCGAGGCCGCGGCCATCGCCAAGCGCTCTCCTGGCACTCCGGTCAAGCTCGTCTGGACTCGTGAAGACGACGTCCAGGGGGGGTACTACCGCCCGATGCACGTACACCGAGTCGAGATCGGCGTGGGCCCGAACGGAACGCCGCTGGCGTGGCGACACGTGATCGTCGGCCAGTCCATCACCGCGGGCACGCCGTTCGAGGCCATCATCGTCAAGGACGGCGTCGACAGCACGGCTGTCGAAGGGGCGGCCGATACTCAATACGACATCCCCAACTTCCACGTCTCCGCTCACCATCCGACAGTCAACGTGCCCGTGCTCTGGTGGCGTTCGGTCGGGCATGCGCACAGCGCCTTCGTCATGGAGACGCTCGTCGATGAGCTGGCCACACGCGCTCAAGCTGACCCCATCGCCTACCGGCGCAAGCTCCTCAAGCCGGACGCAAAGAAGCTCCGCGCGGCCCTGGATCTCCTGGACCGGAGGAGCGCACGGTGGCGCAGCACGTTGGCGGCGGGGCACGCCGCCGGCATCGCGTGTCATGAATGTTTCGGGACCGCCGTCGCCTGCGCCGTCGATGTCTCCATCGAGAACGAGAGGCCCCGCATCCACCGGGTAACCATCGCCGTCGACCTGGGGCTCGCCGTCAATTCGCTGGGCGTGGAAAGCCAGTTCCAGGCAGGAGTCGCGTTCGGCCTCACGCAGCTCATGGCCAAGGGAGCGATCACACTCAAGGACGGGCGGGTGGAGCAGCGGAACTTCGACGGTTTCACGCCGCCGTATATCGTGGATGCACCGATCGCCGTGGACGTGCACATCGCGCCGAGTAGCGAGGCACCCTCCGGGGGCGGCGAGCCGCCGGTCCCGGTGATCTCACCGGCAGTGGTCAATGCCTTGGCCCGGCTGACCGGGAAACGCTGTAGAAGCCTGCCGCTGGTAACCGTCTGACTCGCGCGAGAGGGGAGACCAACTTATGAGCAAGCACGCCGCCATCGCTCCTGACGAGGCCGCGGATCGCCTCGCCATCCGGGAGCTCGTCGAGGCCTACGCACACTGCGCCGATCGGCGCGATGCTAAAGGCCAAATGGCTCTGTTCACCGCGGACACCCACTTCGCGGTGTACATGAACGCCAACGATCCGAAGCCGTCACAGGACCTGCACACGCGGGAGGCGCTCGCTCCGGTCTTCGCCGAGCTAAGTAAGTACGCTGCCACCACGCACTTCGTCGGCCAGAGCACGATCTCCACGCTGGCGGCCGACCGCGCCAGCGGGGAGGCCTACACCCTGGCGCACCACGTCACGGTCGATGGTGGAACGCGGCGCTTGATGCTCGCGTCGCTGCGCTACCTCGACACGTTCGTGAAGAGGGACGGCGCGTGGCTGTTCGCGGAGCGCCGGCTCTATGTCGACTGGCTCGAAGAGCGCGCTCTCTCGTGACTACTCCGGCCCGGTATAGAGCTCGATCCCTTTGTCTGTCCCGAGGTTCCGGGAGTACTTTTTGTGGACGGCGTCGTTCCAGTGCTCGTGGACTCCGAGGCTCGTGAGCCGAGTTCCGTCGCCCTCGGGGTCGTAGACCGTCTTGGACGGGGGATTGTCGGCCAGCGCGGCCTCGCGCATGTAGTCGTCGCAGTAGGAGAGGTCCGCGAGATTCGGCCACTCCGACCGCAGGAAGTCCAGGGATACCGAGTCGAGGGCTACGCCGTCCTGGGATGCGAGCAGGCTCGCGGGCCATTGGCCGTTGAACGGCGGCATCTTCCACTTCAAGTGCGGTGGATCGTCCACGAGGTCGTTGGCGTAGAGCGCGTCCATCAAGAACAGCACCGTCTTCTCCCCCATGTCCTTGTGTCCCAGGAAATCCGTGAAAGCCGAGTAGCTCGGCGTGCCGTCCCGCTTGGGGCCGAAGCCGTTGTGCGCGTTCTTGTGCCAGTCGGGATCGATACTGGTCAAACCAAACAGGTTCTTCGCCGAGAGGGTGACGCCGCTGGACACGTGCCCCTTGAGAACCGATGCGTCGATCAGATAGGTCGCTTCGAGCGCGGCGGTCGCGATGCCGGTGGCATTGCCGCCGGGACTCGAGAACGGGATGGCGCCCAGCTTGAACTCGGCCTTGATCCGGCCATCGCCGCCGATATGGTCGACGAACACGACGTCGGGATACGAACCGTGGACTTTGTCGTACAGGTTTGAAGGCACGAAGCGGCTGGGGTCCAGGATCGTGATCGCGGAAGGCTTCAGGCCGACGACACCGACGAGCTCTTTCACGAGCGATAGCGTCAGGTGCGGCGACGTGTTCAGTCGGGGAATGGTGTTGTGCCCCGTCGTGTTGTTGAGGTTGACCTTGATGGCGATCTTCTCGCCAGCCTTGTAGCCCGCGTTCCCACGCCCATGTGTCCGGTTGAAGTGCCGGAAGAGCGCGTCCCAGGCCTTGGCATCCGTCTTCTGGTTGGTCAGCCACTGGAGGGAGTGGGAGAGCATGCCGTCGATGGCCGCCTGGTCGTTGTAGGCATCCTCCCACCAGGAGCCCGTCAGCTCCCAGTGCACGGCCTTGGGGTCATGCACCCAGACCACGCGGCCGGGGACGATGCCTCTACCGATGCCGACTGGCTCCAGCGGGCCGTCGAACAGCACGTAGGGCGGTTCGGTTGCCGCGTGCGCGCGGAGCAGGGCGGGAAAACTCGTCAGCGACCAGGCTCCGCCCGCGACCGCCGCAGCCGCCGCGAGGAGCCACGCCGATCTTGATCGGCCCGCCACCGAGAGAGCGCGAGCCTTTCGGAACAGAACCGCCGGCGCCGCGAGGCTCGCCAGCCACGCAAGGAATCCCGCCGCCAGGGGCGCTGCTGCCCTCTGGCAGGGATAAGTCGCGCGAGTCGGCTTGGGCACCACACGGATCAGGAACCAGGCCAGGGAGGCGAAGCCCAGAATGGTCAGGGGCCGCAGGTCTCGTGTTCGCGGCGACGGCGAAGGGATTGGCCGTCCGGTCTTGGGGCACGTTCGATTAGCGTCTTCCATCATGCACTCCTCTAGTGCCGAACATCCCGCATGCGCTCGTGAGCACAACGAGGCCGACGACCTCGGGGTTCGCCCACCGCTGAGCGTGTCGATTCGTGGGCTTCGTAAGAGTCTCTCGGCCAGGCGTGTAGCTTCAGGGCGGCCAGCAGGCCGCGAGAGAGGCGGCGGCCTTCCCCCGCGGCGCAGTTCTCCTCCACGCGACCCGTCTTCCCCATGCCCGGGAACGCGGTGGTCACGGCGTCATGGCTGGCCCAGAACCAACGGTCGTGCGGCCAGGGGCAAGGTAGTCGTGTCGCCTCAAGTGATTCAGCGACTGGTGGGCGTGGGGTTCTGCAACGGTAACCATTGCGATGCATCCTCGTAACTCCTTGACTACAAAGGATGGGTCGCAACACTTTGCCCTTGGTTACGCGAGGGTTGGTTCTGCCCCTTCATGGGAGGGCAATCACGCTGCCCACGCCCGCATACACGTAATCACTTCCCCAAGTCTTCTGGAACAAGGCGAAGGCGGGTTCCCCGGTGCAGTGCCCCGGAGCCAGCCTCTCGACCTTGAAGCCGTCGTGCAGCGCCGTAGCGATGCGAGAAACCTCCTCGTCCTTCGCCGTCGGGAGATGGAACCCGCCGAACACAAGGCGCACCCGCTTGTCGATCCCGGTCGCGGCCTCGACGATGCGCTCGATGCCGGGATGTGAGCAGCCCACCACTAAGACGACGCCTTCGGGCGTCCGGATAGCCAAGGAGAGCTCGCGCATCTCCTTCGTTCCGGGAGTGTCCGAGACCGTCGAGATCAGGAACATCGCTGGCCCGATCTCTTGGGTCTTGTCGATGTGCTCGAACCTGGCACCCACCCACGCCGTGCCAAGAACGATCCGCTCCGGCGGGTGGTCGCCGAAGTAGCGCATGTGCTGCGGGAGCGTCGGGTCCCTGCGATAGAACGTGCCGGGCACGGACGTCCCGAAGACGCCGCCCAGGACCTCCTGGGGGACGTAGATCTTCACACTTGGGTTCACGGACAGCAGGTGGCTCAGTCCTGCGGTGTGATCGAGGTGGCGATGCGAGATCACCACGAAGTCGACCTTCTTCAGGTCAATCCCCGCCGCCTTCACGTTCTGGGCGAAGAGTTCCGAGTCGTTACCGGTGTCGAACAGCACTCGCTTCCCGTCGTACTCAATGAGTGCCGAGAACCCCCAGTCCTTCTTCATCGCGGCGTCCTTGCCGAACGCGTCGTAGAGGATCGTCACCCGGTTGGTCTGCTCGGCTGCGAGCAGCCAGCCGATGGACAGGGCAAGGACGACGCCGGTGAGCCAGAGCTTGCGCACCATATCGACCTCCGTGCGTGTGCGGCGCGCCCGCGAAGCTACCACGTTCCCGGGGAAAGGGCCAAGGCCTGCACTCACAGGACCAGTTGGCGCACAGCAAGGGACATTCTGCGCGATCCTCGGAGCGCTTGACCGAACGCGACCCCCTGCAGCCGGTTGCGACCAGCAGAGCCTGCCCAAGGCTATCGGACCTGCCCAGCCGTCGGTTCGTGGTACCGTGGCATCCTGACTCCCCCACATGACGGGCGCGGCCTCGAAACGACTCCCACGTTTCTTGGACGCGCTACGAAACATCAGCCTTGGGGGTCGCGTCCACAACCACCACAGAGCCCCCCTCAGGGTCCCCCCCGATCGGGCTTCGGATAGGGGGCCCGTGCAGCAGCGAAAACCGCGGACGGCCGCGACTTCCTTGTTACAGCCGCCAGGGCTTGACAAAGGCGTATCTACTCCTATGTTATGTGTAGATACGCTTATGACACGACACCCCGAACAGACCGCCGGCCAAGTCGCCCCACCCCCATCGACCCGGTGCAACTGCGCGGCGTTGCGCGAAGCGGCTCGCTACGTGACCCAGGTGTACGACCAGCGCCTGGCGGCGGCGGGCTTACGGAGTACGCAGTTCTCGATCCTCGCGCGGCTCAAGGAACTCGGACCGACAACAATCAACGCCCTGGCGCGCGCCATGGTGATGGACCGCACGACGCTGGGACGAAACATCCTGCCGCTCCAGCGGAGACGCTTGATCCTCGTGAGGAGGGGTGGGGGCGACGCCCGGCGGAAAGAGCTGCATTTGACGACGGCGGGCCTGGCGCGCGTCGAGGCCGGCTTCGATGGATGGGCCAAAGCGCAGGCTCAATTCGAAGAGACGCTGGGCAAGGAGCGGGCCTCGCAGTTGCGCGAGCTGTTGCGCGCCGTCGTCCGCACGGATTTCCGCGCCGAACCCGGCCCACGAAGCCGCCTTTGATCAGCGTCTTGAAGAACAAGCAGATTGCCGGCGCGCCCATCGACGGATTCGCCATTGAGCCGCTGCCTCCATTTCGCGCCTTCCGGACGCAGGACAACGTGCTGGCAACGCTGCATATCGCCTACGTATCGCCTGGCCTTTACAAGACGTTCTACGAGGACACCGCCGCGAATATTCGGAAGTGGCTCGACACGAATAGATGAGAGGGAGTGGCCGAAAGGGGGAGGGAACTATGGGAAACGAAGGCGCTTATGTAGCTCTGGCACTGAAGGTGTGGAAGGCGCAAATTGAACGAGCGGACAAGCTTTTTGGAAGCCTTTCATCCGAGGAGGTCCAGCGGGAAATAGCGCCGGGCAGGAACAGACTGCTTTACTTGTGGGGGCATCTCACAGCCGTACACGACGCGATGCTGCCGTTGTTGGGACTGGGAGCGCGGCTCCATCCGGAGTTTGACGCCGCCTTCGTCTCCAATCCCGACAAGTCGCAGGCCGCCACTCCTTCGCACGAACAGGTTCGCCAGGCATGGGACGCCGTTAACAGTGATTTGCGGAAGGGCATCGAAGGAATGGCGTGGTCCGACTGGCTCCAGCGGCACACTGCCGTATCGGAAGACGATTTCTCCAAAGACCCCTCGCGCAATCGCTTTGCCGTCCTGCTGAGCCGTACGAGCCATCTGTCCTATCACCTCGGCCAGGCGGTCCTAGGATTGGCCAAGTCGTAGGCTGTCGCTTCAGAAAGGGCGCAAAGTATGCGGTCCGCAAAGGCAATAACGACTTCAAGACGGGAGTTCCTCTCGGATGCTCTCGGAATCACTCTCGTAACGGCCTCGACTTGGCCAATGCACCAAGCCCCTTCGATGCACGAACAATCCGACAGCGGTGCCTCCAACTCCGGACGTACAACTCAAGAGAGATCCCTGAGGTGGGACGTGTTCTTGGCGCCCAGCATACCTGCCATCACGAGCGATCTGCCTCCAGGTGAAAAAGAGCGGCCGTGGCCGCCGATTTCGTCAACCCTTATTTCTGGGGAGCGGGACGCTGTCCTGATCGACACCCCTATTACGGTCGAGCAGGCTCGGGCCCTGGCGAATTGGGTGGTGGCGAGGCGCAAGAATCTGACGACGATCTATGCCACCCATGGCCACGGCGATCATTTCTTCGGCACCAGTACAGTTCTGGAGAGATTTCCGGGTGCCCGTTTCGTCGCGCGGCCGGAGGTGATTGAGATCATGCGCCAGCAAGCATCGCCAGAGTCTCTCGATACGTTTTGGAATCCGCGCTTTCCCGACCAGATTTCCAGCCAGCTTGCGATCGCGGAAGAGCTGACTGGAAGCGTCATTAAGCTGGAAGGCCACGACTTGGTCAGTGTGCCACTCGGATTCACCGACACTGCTAGCACGACCTGCCTTCACGTTCCATCAATCGGTTTGATCGTTGCCGGTGATGCCGCCTACAACGGAGATCATCTGCATCTGTCAGAGTCGCCAGATCAGCAGAAGCGCCAAGAGTGGATTGCTGCCCTCGACAAAATGGAGTCGCTTAAGCCACGCGCAGTAGTCGCCGGGCACAAGCGCGTCGGGAACGATGATAGCCCTGGGATCATTGGAGAAACCCGGCAATATATCCGCGAGTTCGAGCGCCTTGCCATGCAGACGACGACCGCGCGGGAACTATATGACGAAATGCTCAAGCTGTACCCTGATTGGATCAATCGAGGTGCGCTCTGGAGTTCAGTGCGTGCTATGAGAACTTAACGAATCGGAGCGTCTCGGGCTGTCCAGTCGAAAACAGGGGCTAGATCAGAGTGGGAGTCGGCGTCGCGCCAGGTCTACTTCGGCATCCTCTTCATGACCTCCTCGACCGTGAGGGTCTCCTTGACCGTGCTGAAGTACCAGATGTGGCCGAACGGGTCCTGAAAGCCTACATTGCGCTCGCCGTAGAATTGATCGGCCACGGGCCGTATCACCGTCGCCCCCGCAGCCTCGGCCCGCTTGGCGAATGCATCCACGTCCTTGACGTACACGGAGACTGTCACCGTTGTCCCGCCTAGCTGCTGCGGACTCCGCATCCCCGACTCCGGACTCTCGTCGGCCAGGAAGACCGGGGCGCCCTCGATCTGGATCTCCGCGTGCCCGATCTTCCCGTCGGGCATCGGGAACCGCATTGTCTCCCCCGCCCCGAAGGCCTTCTTGTAGAAGTCGAGAGCTTCCGCCGCCCCCCGGATCATGAGGTAGGGGATGGCGGCCGCGTGGTAAGTGGGGTTCTTGCTCATCGTTCCTCCTTCTTTAAGCCGAGACGCGCTCCGTCACGACTCATCGGGCCTACCTTGCTCTCCCTCGTCATACTTATGGCAGACGACGACTAGCCGGCCTCAGGCCCGACGTTCCTACGTTGATCTCACGACGTCAAGCTTCGTGCTGCTCGGATCCGCAATGGTTGCGGCCGTAATGGGATCGTGGAAGACCGTCATGGGCTGGCCGCCCGCGACGGCGAGCCCGACTCGAAGGAGCGGTACCGGCTAGCAGAACGGCCGCGGGTCCGACAGAGTCCGCACGTCATCGCCGGCACTCGCACGTCCACGCCCTAGGGGGGCACCCCGTGCAACCGCGCATGCAAGCGCCGCCGCATGTGGCCAGCAACGTGGCGGCTCGCTGATCGATGTAGTACGCGGGCCCGTCGGCCGCCGAGTTGCAATCGATGAGGATGACGTCGCCGCACTCCTGGATGAACTTGCAGCTCCTGGGTGCGTCAACGAGGCCGAGCCGCGCGAGCAGCTTCGACTCCTCGGCGGTGAGTCCCCGTGGCTCGCAGGCCGATCTCGCGAGCGTCGGCGGCGGCGTCACTCCGCCGCGGGTGAATGCCTCGGCGGCCGGCTCGTTGCCACTCCTCCGCGCCGCCTCGTAGGCCGCGAGCACCTTGGGCGACTGCGTGTCCTTGACGTGCTTCATCATTTCGGCGACCGACCCCGGCCGCCCGGCCAGCGCTGCGTCCATTAGAGCGCTGCCCATCGCGGCACCCTCGGTCGGGTTGGCCCCCGCCTCGAGAAGGACCCGGACCGATTCGAGGTCGTCGCGGCTCGCGATGGCCCGCAGCGCCTCGGTCGGATCGCCTGCACCGCGCTTCGACGCGAGGAAGGCGAGCGTCCTGGGCATGCGTCGCGGCGCGAGGTTAGCCAACAGGCTGGGGCCGGACTTCCCAGAGGAGCGTTCGAACCTGGCCCCATGCTCGTCGAGCAGCTTCGCCACCTCGAACGCATCCGCGTCTGTGCACCCACTCCTGCCGGAGGCGAGCCAGCGGATGATCGGCTCTCCCCGCTCGTCTGTGGCATTGACGTCGGCACCGGCTTCGAGCAGCTGGCGCGTGACCTCGACCTGGCACCTAGAGATCGCGATCATGAGCTTCGTCGCCCCCGAGGCGGCCGCGGCGCTCGCGAGCGCGGCGGTGCTTAAGAGAAGCGCGATGACCCTCATAGTTGCCTCCGGGGCCCTTCTTGTGCGTCGCACCAACGCGTCGAGCCGATCCAGACGCTTCAATGATACGCAGAATGGCCCGTCAGGAATTGCTTTCGTGTGCAACCCGCGGGGCCCATTGCGGCGGTTGTCGTCCATGGCTTCAGTAGCTGCTCGCAGAGCCTACGGCTTTGCGTAGGGGCTGCGCGGTTCGGCAAGATCCGCGCTTCGGCGTAACCCGTTGGTACCCCGAATGAACGGTCGGTGCGATTGGCCACCGTGAACATGCAGGCAACATACTGGATGGAAGGGGCAGCCGCCGCCCTGCCCCTCTCTGCCGGCCTCGGGACGTGGAAGGAGATCGGACATTTGGGCTTCCCACCTCCCTCTCGGGGCCTCGAAGGCCCCAGGGCGGGTGACTACAGCCCCCCCGCAGGGGTCAGGTGATGAAATCCGGCTATGGACAACTCACCCCTTCGCTTCGCGTCCGTAAATGACTCTTACGCTCGGATAGGCTCTCGGCGCAGGGCCTGGCCCACTCGACTGCCTCGTCCAGCGACTTCATTTGCCAGATCGAATGTCCGCCGACGAGCTCTTTGGTCTCGGCGAAGGGACCGTCGATGAGCGTCTTCTTGCCGCCCGCGATGTGCAAGTGCTTGCCTCTGCCGCTTGGGTGTAGTCCCTCTCCGGCGAGCATGACACCGGCTTTGACGAGCTCCTCTCTGAACTTGCCCATCTCGGCGAGACCTTCTCGTCTGGCATCATCCCCGCCTCGGACTCCTTCGTGGCCTTGACGAGCACCATGACTTTCATAGCGCTCTTCTCGCTGGCGTAAGGCTATTTCATCAGGACGACGTGGGTGGCGTGGTCCGTGGAGGCGTGCTCCGTGCACTTGTAGCCGAGGCCCACCGTATCGATGCCGGCGAGGAGGTGCTCGCCCCTGCCCAGAAGCACAGGGGAGATCGCGAGGTGGATCTCGTCGATTAGCCCAGCGGTGAGGTACTGGCGAATGGTGGCAACGCCACCGCCGAGTCGGACATCCTTGCCGTGGGCGGCCTCCTTCGCGCGTTCTAGAGCGGCATGGATGCCATCGGTCACGAAGTAAAAGGTCGTTCCGCCCTCCATCCTGATGGGCGAACGAGTATGGTGGGTACACACGAAGACGGGGACGTGGTAGGGCGGGTTTGTGCCCCACCATCCCCTCCAACTGTCGTCGGACCAGGGGCCCCGCACGGGCCCGAACATGTTGCGGCCCATGATCCAGGCGCCGATGTTCTTGAAGCCGCGCGCGGCGAAGTCGTCGTCGACGCCTTCTCGGCCGACCTCGTCACCGATCAGCGATGCAGCGAAGTCGACGGCCATTTTCTGGAACGTCTTCGTGCCGAAGACCCACTCGTGCAGTGCCATCCCTCCGACGCCCATCGGATTGGCCAGAGCTTGGTCGGGCCCGGCGCCATGACCATCGATGGAGATTCCAAATGCGTTTACCCGAAGCCTCGACATGAGCTTAATTCCTTTCCGTACAGGGCATCGCCCGCGATCCTCCTGACACCGTTCTTCTAAAGTGGCGACGAACGAGCCAGCGCCGCATCGACAGGCCGACGCATGTCTTTCACTGGATGGGCGTCACATAAAAGCGCAGTCTATTCCATGTGTTAGATGACCCCGGGCGGGCGGCCCGACGCTTACACGACTGCGAGCGTCGTGGTTCTGCCGAGAGCGTAGTTGGTGGCAACCCGATGCCGACCGCCCGGAGCGCAGCGTCGGAGGCGAGCGCCGGGAACTCGCGGCGATCGTCCGGGGTGCCGAGCGCTGAGCGTGCGACCTCGGCGAGGTCGGTCCGGCCGGCGCCGCCGTTGTCGCGCTGCTGAGGGCTGCAAGATGGGCCCGCACGCGTTCAGTCTACGATTTGACGGCCCCGCTACACCAGCCTAGAAGAGCCAGCCTCTCCACGGTCCTCCCCTTCAAAGCCGCCCTCCCGCGGGGAGAGACCGAGCGGGAAGACGAATCCCTGACCTAGCGCTCTTGCGCATGCGTCGTGGGCATCCGCTTCAGCCTCTCTGGAGGAAGCCATTGCCCTCGAATCATCACGCCCAGCGGCTGCTTCAAGCTGCCGAGGTCCACAAGCGGATTCGCCTGGACGAGGAGGAGATCGGCCGCTTCCCCACGCTTATCGTACCGAACTCAAGCTTCTCTACCGAGAAACTGAGCCGGCACGACGGTCGCCGTCCGGAGCGCTTGAAAGGGCGTGAGACCGATCGTCACGAGGAGCCGCAGTTCCCACTCCTCGTCGATACGGGCTTCCCGTGGGCGAGACGGGTTGCAAGGCAGCGCGGGCGGACGCTAGTCTTTGCCCGAGCGATTGACTCGGGAGGCGAGCCATGGGGATCGGGCGCACGTTCGGAGCCGCCATCCGGGCGGCCATCAGCGACGGGCAGGTCCTGGGCATCCGGGCGGGCACAAGGACCCACCGCTTCATCCGCATCTGGGCCGTCGTGGTGCAAGGCCGCGTGTTCGTCCGGTCGTGGAGCCTGAAGCCACGGAGCTGGTACCGCACGTTTCTCGAGGAGCCGCGCGGCCTCATTCAGGTCTCTGGTCGGGAGATCCCGGTCCGCGCCGTGCGGACGAGGAGCGAACGACTGAAGGATTTGATCGATTCGGCCTACCTGGAGAAATACCACACCCCGGGCGCGGTCAAGTTCGCACGGGACCTGGGCCGGGCGAAGTCCAGGGCGACGACCACGGAGCTGGTGCCGAGGTAGCGGAACCTCAGGGATCGCCAGGCCACGGCTGCGCGCTTCGTAGCGCGCCACTGCGATCGCGCGCCGCCTCAGGTGATTGAGACGTTCGTTATTGAGCTATGGGGGCGTATAAAAATCGACAAGATTTCCGTCCGGGTCACGGAAGTAAACGGAACGAGTTCCCCAGGGCTGGGTGGTAGGCGGCTTGACCCAGATTTTCACAGAGCTCTGCAGTCTTCGGTATTCTTGATCGACGTCGGTGACCCTGAATTCTAGGACCATGCTCTTGTTCTTTGCTGCTTCCGTCGAGCCGGGAATGTACTTCTCTTGAGCCTCCTCCGAGAAAATCGCCAGCACTCCAACGCCCGTCGGAAACTCCGCATAATCTTCACTGGACCACTTCGCTCTCATGGCCAGGATGGGTTCGTAAAAATCCACAAGGCGTTTCACGTTGTTGGTAATCAAACATGTATTTATCAGTGTCGGGTCGTGGCCAGGGTCCGGCGGCAGGCTGTGGGGTCTTTGAGGACTCGATGACCATCCAGCGGTGATCACCGCTAGCAAAACTGCCGAAGACCAGACGTGATGCGTCGTCATCACGATTTGCTCCTCGCTGGATTCAAGAGCTGCTCACCGCTTCAGCTCAACACAGGTTGTCGCGCTCCTGAATCGGTTCATCCGCACTTTCGGTGCTCGCGGAGGTCGTGTGCTTGGACTCAAGCGACTCAGAATCACAGTGTTGCAGATCGGAGGCCCTTGCGGGGCTCACGCTACTCGGCAGCCAGCCTTCGAGGCGAGCTAAGTTATTCACCGTCTACCAGATGAGTGTCATCGGGGCGCTTTTCAGCACCGCGATGGAAGAACGGATTCAGAGGCCGGTGGGGTTGCTCTAGCACCGAAGGTGGCTCAGGAGGTCACGGTCCGGAACTTGGCGTAGGGATACGGGTAGCGAGAGCGGTACCAGTTCCGAAACGTCCGGCGCACCAGCGCGGCGGCGGTCGCCGGCGAGGCGCCCTTCAACACGTAGTGGCGACCATCGAAGAAGTCGGACGAGTAGGCGGGATAGGAGGCCATAGGCTCGAATCCGGGAAAGCCGTGGAATGGCGTCGCGGTCCACTCCCAGCCGTTTCCGACGAGCTCCTGGACGCCGAAGGCGCTCGCTCCCGCCGGGCACGAGCCCACGGGCCACGGATCCCAGGACACGAAGCCGAAGTTGCCGTGGTGCCCAGGCCGGGGGGCGTTGTCGCCCCAAGGATGGGGGCGTTCTCCTCCCTCGGGAGACCCGAAGGCGGCGCGGTGGAACTCCGCCTCGGTCAGAAGGCGGCGCCCCCGGAAACGACAATATGCCGAGGCCTCCGCGTGGCTGACGTACACGGGCCAGGAAAGCGGCAGCGGCACCTCCTCGAAGAGAGCTCGCCAGGACCAGCGTCCTTGTCCCCGCTCCCAGTAGAGCGGCGCAGCCAGGTGGTGCCGGGCGGACCAGGTCCAGCCTTGGTCGTCCCAATGGCGCCGCTCCTGATAGCCCCCCGACTCCACGAACTCCAGATAGTCGCCGTTCGTGACCGGGAGAACGTCCACCTCGAAGGTCGGAACGTCGACCACCTGGCGGGGGAACTCGTTGTCCCAGCCGAAGCGAGGCGGGGAGGGATCCGCGCCCAGCGTCGCGCAGCCGGAGGGCACTCGGGTGGCCCCCCCGGCACAGATCGCATCCGACTCTAGACGCGGCCTGTCGCCCTGAGGCCGCAGACGCTCCAACGGAAGCCGGTGAAGCATGTAGAGGAGCGTTTCCTGGTGCATCAGCTCGTGTTCCAGGATCGTCCCCACCGCGAGCGCCGCGCGGGCGCCATCCGCCGCCAGGGCGTCCTCGACCGCACGGTCGGCGAGGCGCGCGAACTCCTGGACCCGAGCGCGCTCCGGCCAGGCTCTTGGCGCCGGCTCCGCCGTCTCCTCCTCCGGATCTATGCCCCGTTCGAAGAGCACCTCGAAATCGGCGTCGATTCCGGGCCTACCCAACGCCCATTTGACCAGCGTGTTCAAGGCGAAGGCGGGGAGATGGCCCTCATAGAAGACGATCGGGTGACGGAGCGCGATGGGCCGCTGGTAATACGCGTCCTCTCCCACCACTTCCTCCAGCAAACGCCGGGTGCGCTCGCGCGTGGCCCGGAACAACTCGCGGCGGCTCGGTTGCTCCCGCAAGATCGTCACCCCTCGCCTCCGTCTTTTTCGGCGGGCTCAAGCCCCGGCCATAAGCGTCGACTCAAGCTGATCATGCACAGGGGCTGCGCCGGGCGTGCGCCGTGGCGCTGCAGCGAAAGTGTGAATCGCGCGCCCGATCGGCTCACCAGGTCTCGGGAAATGAATTCACCTCGGTGCGTGGCGTGGCTACTCGCCTAACTGCCTCGTGGCCTCAGTACTCGACAGCAGCGTCGTCCGGGTAACAGTACAGCCAACGCTCGCCCGGCTCCGCCGAGCACACCACCGGGTGGCCGGACGCCCCCGCGTGCTTGCTGGCGTGGCGGTTCGGCGAGGAGTCGCAGCAGCGCGTGCCACCGCAGTTCTGGCAGGTCCGCAGGTGCAACCACGTACTCCCGATCTTCACGCACTCCTCGCACTCCCGGCGCTTCGCCTTCTTGATGTCCTTGACGCTCTCGATGTGGGCACATCCTCCGTCCGCGGCCATCTCTAAGACCCTCCTTCCCGCGTTACGGCGACGCGGAGCGCTCGAGCGCCGGACGGTCCCACTTCGCGAGGCTCGCCCCCGCCTCGTAAGTGGTTTGAAGAAACTCGAGCAGCGCTGCCCGGGGATCCGGGGTGGAGCGCATGTCGTCGTAGCGGTAGATGAACTCCTTCATGTCCGCGCTGTAAAAGGCGGCGCCGGGCCCGATGCCGGCCGCAGACAGGCCCGCGGGCTCGGGCGCCGCGTAGGCATAGAAGGCTGGGCCATCGATGGCGCCGCCGCCCGGCCACCATCCCGCGCTGTTGCACTCGTGGGAATACGCCTCGCGCGTCATGGCGTCGGCGCCGGGCCGGGGCGGCGCCGGACGGCCCGAGAAACGGGTGACCGCGAGGTCGAAGCTTCCCCAGAAGAAATGCACGGGGCTGCACTTGCCGATGAAGCGGGCCCGGAACTCTCCGAGGATGGCGTCCACCCGCACGAGGATGCGCCAGAAGCGCTCGACGGCAGCGGCATCGTAGGCGCCGGCGGTGTCCCCGTCGAAGCGGATGGGATCGGGCACCTCCACCGGCATCGGCCAGATCCGGGCTTGGATGCCGAGCGCGCGGAGCGTGGCCATAAAGCGCTCGTAGAACTGGGCAATCGGCTGAGGGGCGAGCGGAATCAAGCGTCGGTCGCCGTGGCCGACGTCGATGCGCAGCACGTGGTCGACGAAGTCGAAGTCGATCGTGCAGGCTCCGGTCCCGACGGGTATCGCCATGGTGGTGAGCCCGCGGGCATTCAGGTGGAGGGTGACGTTCCAGAAGTGGTTCGTGCGGGGCGTTAGCGCGAGCTGGACCTTGCCCACCATCTGCGTCCACCGGTGCAGGGTGCGGTAGGTGTCCTTCCACTCGGCAAGGGGCAGGGCCGGCCACTTGTCGGTCAGGTCGGCGGGGCTCATCCCCGGTCATCATGCGCGAAGGAGAACATGGCGGCAAGCGGGGGTGGAACGAGCGGGAGGGCAATTGCGGTGCCTCGAGGTACGACAGTGGTTCATAACCCACGAGGCCGCCGGCGACCATACGCCAGTCTCGAGCGTCTTTCAACGCCACACGGCGCGGACGGTGCAGCCCATCGCGGCACATCTCTCTCCACAACGCTACAACACCCTGCCGTGGGTTTCAGCCAACCTCGAGGCGTCGGTGGCGGAAATTGCGGCTTCGCTGGGCTTCACGGACCAGAGCCATTTCACAGTCGTGTTCCGGAAGCTCATCGGGATCACTCACGGCATCTGGCGGCGCGAGCGCCAGCCCAACGGCAAGGTCCAGGCCCGGTCAGGGCCTTCACACCCCACGACCGAGTTCACCCGTGTCGGCCTGGAGTCGGCAATGTCCGGTCTGCGCAGGCGTCCCAGGGGCTGCGCAATACGCGGGTGGGGGGCCGAAAGGCCTGACGGGCCAGCCTGGAACCCACACGCTCGAGTTCTTGCGGGGCGGGCTTATGCGCCTCCTGTCCCTACCCTTTTGCCGTGAAAAGCGCTCAACGGCACTTGAACTCGGTCACCTCGTGGAGCAGTCGCTCATCGCTTGCATCGTGGTCCTTGTCGTGCCCCAGCTTGTCCAGGACCTCTCGCGTGACGCGGAGGTGGAAATCGCGAATCTTGCCGAGTTCGGCATGGCTTTGCGCTGGAATCCGGGCCAGATAGTCCTCACCGTGCGGGCTTTGGCTCCAGTCGTTGCCCGGGAAGGCGGCACCCCCCTGGAAGAGTGACGGTAGTCCATTGACGATCGGAGTGTATTCGACGCCGAACTGCGCCGCCGCCTGTACGTAGCCGGTGATGAACTCCGCGTCCGGCACAGCGGACTCCAGCGAAAGGTACGCGCGGCCGTATTGCGTGTAGCCGCTGGTGTCGGTTACGAAGATCTGGGGATCGATACGGCCGACGGTATCGAACAGGGCCGCCGATCGCTCGAGCGGCGGAGGCGTGCCGAAGTTCAAGACCACGTAATTCGCTGGAAAGTCAAAGCTGGCCGTATTGTCGGCGTCGAGCAGGAACGCGCTCCCCTGTGACAAGACGTACCCGAGGCTGTCGGTCAACACCTTGATGTCGTCGATACTAGCCGCGTTTGGGCCGCTGTCGATCACGGTGTAGACGTAGGCCGGATTGGTATGTCCCGCGAAGCCTCCCGCGCCGACCTCGAAGTGTGTGTTCAGGCCGTTTATCGTAGTGATGGAGCGGGTCGTGGAGAGCGCGTGGATCACCCGGTCCACGATGCCGCACTGAAGGAGGCGCGCGGCAAAGGCCCCCCGAACATCGAGGGGCTGGTCTCTGAGCAGCTGGGTGTCGATGACTGCCGGGTTGGCGATCGGTTCGACCGACCCGTAGGTACTGGCCGTGGCCGTGCCAAGAAACGAGAGCGAGAGAACCGTGCCGAGAAGAGTGGTCGCCGCTTTCATGCCCCTGCCTTCCTTTCCGATTTGCACCTAGGGATCTGCTCCAACGCCGCCGCCTCGGGGAGTATTGGACGGATCGCGGCCCCTCGAAAGCGTGTGAACTACAGCGAGAAACCCTATGTCCCAGAGGGACGCGTGTCAAGGACCGTCTCGAGGACCGTCTCCCGAAGGTAACTCCGCTTGGAGCGTCTATGGGACATCACGCGATGGCCTCCGCTGGTGGAAACGTGGCTGGGGACGATCGGAATGATCCGAACTAAAGACTCTTGCCGTACGGTTCGACTCCGACGCCCTCCGTACCCCGAGGCTCGACTAGCCTGGCGAATGGAGTGCCACGAAGGATTCGATCCGAGCCAGCGTGAACGGAGGCAACGGGGCAAAGAAGATGGCCAGTCTGTGCGCGCCTTCGACGTGCGTGACCCTAACGACCTCGCCCCGCACGAGTGTCTCCCCGCCCGTTCCGGGCAGCTCCAGAACTACCTGAAGGGGCGTGCCGACGGGAAAGGCCTCCGTCGTCTCGATGAGAGCGCCTAGGCGGGACAGTGATTTGAGTTGTGCGGCGAACGAGCACTCCCCTCGCCGAACACGGACTGGCACCTCGACCTCTCCTCGGGGGGCTCCGCGGCGGTCGCTGGTCATCTTGTTTCAGCCCGGTGGGGACTTGCTGCTGCCGAGTCACGCCGTCATGAGCGCGTGCGAGGTCCTCTCTCTCCCCCACATCGGATGAACGTCAATCGTGCCTTGAGCCCGACAATGCGGTTGCCAAGCCCAGAGTGATGTAGGTCGACCCGGCCAGGTACCTTCCCGACCGAGCCAGGCCGGTACGACCCTTCAGCCAGACGGCGGCCGTGCTGGCGGCGAGAGCCCACGCCGAGTCCGTCACAATCGCCATAGTGACGAAGGTCATCCCCAAGAAAAGTACCTGGGGGACCAGGGATCCTTGGGGGTTAACGAACTGCGGAAGAAAGGCCAAGAAAAACAGAGCCGCCTTTGGGTTAAGAGCATTGACAACTGCGCCCTGCCAGAAGATTCGCCGAAGAGACTCGCGGGCGGGAGCCGCCTCCGCAACCTCAGTGCCGGCGCTTAGGAGTTTCTGTAGTCCTAGCCAAATCAAGTAGGCGGCGCCCGCGTACTTCAAGACACTGAAGGCGAGCGCTGACGACGCGATGATCGCGGAAAGGCCCAAGGCGGCTGCGGTCACGTGAAGGAGACCGCCAAGGCCAATTCCGAGGGACGAGACAAGCCCCGCGGTGCGACCCTGGCTCAGGCTTCTAGCAACGATATACGTGACAGCTGGCCCCGGCGTCATGAGGAGAATGAAGGCTGCAACCACGAACAGACTCATCGCGGCACTGCTTGGCATGAGACCTCCCCGCCCCAGAGGAGACTCTAGTCTCTCACGATTGGTCGGCCAAGAGGCTACCGCGAGGACGTAATTTGCCCGACGGTCGCTGGGATCTGACGCTCGCCGACGTTCGGAGCAACCTTGGGGCCGACCAGTAGTCGCGCCTCGAGAAACTGACTCTCCCCCCGACCGACTAGAATGCGAACCCGGCGCGGGCGTAGATGCCGTTGTGTCCCTCGCTCCGCCCGTAGGAGACGCTCAGGGTGTTGGCGCGGTCGAGCCAGGCGAACCAGAGCCCGCCCCCGTAGCCGGCGTGCCACTTCGTGGAGGTCTCAAGGCTGTAGTAGACGCGACCCACGTCGCCAAAGCCGAGGATTCCCCAGGACCCGGGCAGGAAGATGTGGAATTGCGAGATGTAGATGCGGAGGTCGGCGTTTCCGTAGATCGCGGCGTCGCCGGCGTACCGGTGGCGCTGCAGCCCCCGCACCGGCTCGTCTCCCGCAGACGGCCCAAACCCGCCCAGCCCCCCGCCCAGGTAGGCTGCCTCGAAGTAAGGGTAGTTGCCGAAAACCTTCTTCCCGCCCGCCCGCAGGGCCAAGGTGGGGGCCTTGTCACCCCCGGGGGTCAAGTAAGCAGCGGCCCTTCCCTCCACCGAACCAAACGTCTCCAATACGTCCCAGGCCTTGGGCCAGACCTGGCCCGTGACGCGTACCTCCGCCCCGCCCCGGGGGTAGCCGAGGCTCCGGAAGGCCATGCCCCCCGGCGCCTTGGACGCCTCGACACGGGTGTCCAGCTCCAGGGTGCCCGTGCCCCCGACCTCACCAAAGTCTCCGTACCCGTACGGCCGCTGCAGGTTGATGAGGGCGAGGTCCTGCTTGTGTTGGCTGGAGCCGTACTTGATGGTCGGGCCCAGGGAGAAGGTGAGGTCCTTAGCGATGGGAATGAAGACGCTGGGCGTGAAGCCGTACTGCAGCTGCCTGGACTTGAAGACATCGGAGTTCTGGTTCCCGCCGTCTCCTGTCTCGTTTCCGAAGCCGAAGAAATGGCTCGCCTCGACCCCGGAGGCAAAGGCATACCAGCCCACGTAGACTCCCCGGTTCTCGAACCGGAACTCCGCCTTGTAGTCGGCCCGGAACGTGCTCTCCGCCGTGGCCCAGGCGGCGCGGATGATGTGGCGGCTCGAGTAGGGCTCCTTGCGAAACCCGAAGGCCTGGGTGTCAATCCCGCCCCCGATGAGGGCGCCGAGGTCGCTGCCGTACGAGAGCCAGGGGACAAAAAGAATGTCTCGCCCCCAGTCCCGGGGTGGGATCCAGGAGGCGTTCTTGGGGGGTAGCGGGGGGGTGTAGGGCTGGCGGTCGAGGTGAGAGCCGGGCCCCGGGAGGAGCTCGCCCGATCCGGTGTCACTGAGCCGCGTGCCCCCGCCCTTGGTATCGTCCACCACCGCATGGCCGCGCCCTCCGATCACGCGCACCGTGATGCTGTTGGGCTTGCCCAGCGTGACGACGCGGTCGTTGCCGCCCTCGAGGTAGATCTGCACCTCCTGGGTCTCGCCCTTGTGCAGGGTGCGACGGAAGAAGGGCTCCCCCGTAGGCTTGCCGTCCTCTCCCTGCCGCCAGACCTGGACGAGGGTGTCCCCGTTGTCGAGCCGCTTGACCTCTACGTACTCCGGCCCGTCGGTCAGGTAGACCTTGACCTTGTCCGCGATGTACTCGTAGAAAGCCTCCGCCCCCGCCACCAGCCGGTCGCGCCGGCCCTTCAGGTCGTGGATGAGCCGCGCCCCATCGATCTCGAAGTACTCGGGGGGCATGCGATGGGCCGCTTTCTCGATCGCTTCGTCCGTGATCTGAGACTTGAGCTCCTGGGCGACCTCCTTCCAGACCGGCCGCTCGAGGCCAGCCAGGAGCTGACGGTCCTGGTCCCGGCCGTTCCAGGTGAGACCCTCCATCCCGGGATAGTGGTCGCTGTAGTTCTGGAGGATGGGGACGCGGGGCCGGGCGAGCGCGAGAACGAGGCCTTCATAGCGACAAAACGCCTGGTCCCGGTCGTCCGGGATCGGCTGCCAGAGCTCCTTCTCCGGGAACTTCGCCCAGCGCCACTGGTCGCGGTGCCGATCGAAGTCCCCGATCATGATGTCCAGAAGGCGCGCCTTCAGCAGGGCCCGGGCGTCCGCCCGATCCTTGGAGTCTGTTTCCATCCGCTTGTAGAACACGTCGTGTTTCAGGACCTCCGTCGCGCCCTGGAAACCCGGGTTCTTGTCGGACTTGGCGCCCGGATACTCGTAGACCTGGCCCACCAGACCCGCAAAGTCCTTCCGGAACTCCCCCAGTGCCGGG
>DATMML010000099.1 GCA_035570235.1 Vicinamibacteria bacterium
TCAACCCTCACCGGCGTGGCGGTGGCGGCCCGCCAACCCCTCGAGTAAACTGCCCGCCCAGTCCGTGGCCGCCTCGGGCCTGCGCGAGGCTTGAGCGCGTCGGCGGAACGTCTGCCACCAGGAGAGGTTGCATGAACCTTCGCCTGTTGCTCCTGCCCGTGCTCGCTTCCCTCATCGACCCCGCCTCCGGCGCCGACAACGAGGACCCGGCCTGCGCTCTCCGCAAGCTCGCGGGCGACTACTACCGATGGCGGAACCAGGAATTCCCCGTGGCCAGCAGCGAGCAGGGCCTCCACACCGGCGACGACCGCCTCACCGACTACACGGAAGAGGCGCTCCGCGCGCGGCGGGAGAGAGTGCAAAAGCTGATCGCGCAGGTTCGGGCCCTGGCCGCCGACGGCTGGCCGCGTGACGACCGGATCGACCGCGCCCTCTTCCTGGCCCAGCTCGAGAGGGAGGACTTCTTCGATCGGGAACGCGCCGGGCCGGAGACCGACCCTCAGACCTATGTGAGCGAGTGCAGCAACGCGATCTTCTCGCTCCTGAAGAAAAACTACGACGCCCCCCGTACCCGCGCCCTGTCCGCCACCGCACGGCTCAGGGCCATGCCCGTCCTGCTCGAACAGGGGCGGCGCACGCTCACGCGGCCCGTCCGCCTCTACGCCCGCTTGGCCATAGAGTCCGCCCGTGCCATGGACGGCCTCTTCGGCGACAGCCTCATGACCCTGGCCGCCGACCTCTCGCCGGTCGAGCGCGCCGAGCTCGTGGCCGCCCGTGACCGCGCCCTTAAGGCTCTCAAGGATTTCGCACGTTGGCTGGAGGACCGTCTCCCGGAGATGACGGAGTTCGCGCCCATGGGGGAGGAGCGCTACAACTGGATGCTGAGACACGTCTACCTGCTGCCCCTGGACGCGAGGCAGGTGGCGATGCTCGGGGAGGCGGAGCTGGCCCGCTACCGCGGGCTGGAGGCCTTGCTCAAGGATCCGGCTCTGGCCGACCCCGATCCCTCCCGCAGCCCGAGCATCCCCCGGGACCAGGCGGCCTTTCTCGCCGCCTACGAGAGCCGGCAGGGGGAGATGATCCGCTTCCTCCGCGAGCAGCGCCTGGTGACCCTGCCCGCTTCCCTCGGGCCTTTCCAAATCCGCCAGCTCCCGGAGGCCTTCAAGCCCACCCGACCCGGAGGGTTCATGAACCCCCCCGGACGCTACGACCGAGACGCCAGCGGCTTCTTCTTCATCCCCACTTTCGACGCCAAGAGCCGCAACTTCTACCTGCGGGCCGCCATCGAGGACCCGCGGCCGATCCTGGGGCACGAGGGCATCCCCGGCCACTTCCTCCAGCTCTCCATCGCCCGCACCCTCACGAGCGAGATCCGCCGCGAGCACAGCGACGGGGTCTTCGTCGAGGGCTGGGCCCTCTACGGCGAGGAGATGCTCATGAGGCAGGGCCTTTACCCGGAGGGCTCAGCCGGCCAGGCCCAGGTCTTGAGGCTCGCCCGCTATCGAGCCGCGCGCATCGGGGTGGACGTGAACCTGCACACCGGTCGCTGGACGTTCGAGCAGGCGGTCAAGTACTTCATGGACGCGGGGGGGCTCGACCGGGAGGCGGCGGAGGGGGAAGCGGCGGGGGCCGCCTCGGAGCCGTCGCAGAAGATCACCTACATGGTGGGCAAGTGGCAGATCATGCGGCTCCTCGGGAAGTACCGCGACCGGGAGGGCGCCCGCTTCCGGCTGGGCGCCTTCCAGGACGCCCTGCTGGCCAGCGGCAGCTTGCCCTTGTCCGTCGTGGAATGGCTGCTCCTCGACGACCCCTCGTCCCTGGAGGCCGCCCTGCACTAGCGGCGGCGGTGCCGGCCCTCGGCCGGTCTGGCCGATGGCCCCTCGGCATACCCGCTACTCCAGCCAGTCCCGATCCTTCAGCTTCTTCGGGAGGTACTCTTCGGTGATGAAGCTGATGCCGTGCCGGGAGAGGGCCTGAATCTCGAACTTCATCCCGCTCTTGATCATCTCCTGGATCTCCCGCTGCCAGCGCGCGTGCTTGAACCAGGGATAGGCGAGCATCTGCTTGGCCCGGTTGTTGTCGCCGTCATTCATCTTGATCGAGACGTTGCTGGGCAGCTTGTACTTGTCCCGGTCGAAGGACGACAAGCCGATGAAGCGCGCGTCGGGCACGGCCAAGCGCATCGACTCGAAGGCGAGATTGATCGAGCCCTGCTTCATCACGCTGTAGATGTAGAAGCCCCAGGGGTCGTTGTCGACCAGCACGTAGACGGGCAGCTTGAGCTCCCGGTGGAGCCGCTGCACGAGCCGGCGTACTCCCCGCGGCGGCTGGCCTCCCCCCTCGAGGATGATGCAGTGGTTGCGCTTCCAGAACTTGTCCTCGTTGAAGCGGGTCCACACCGCGTCCTTTTCGATGAGGAGGACGTACTTGGCCTCATGCTTGCGGAACGTGATGACGTTCTCCTCGACGATCGAGGGCACCGCCCAACCCCCCGAGCCCATGCGGCGCAGGTCGATCGTGTCACCGGTGTCGGTGATGGTGATGGGTCCCACCATGGAGCCCTCGCGCGAGGCGAAGAGGTGCAACTCCTCACGGAGCGCGTCCAGCGTGACCTCCACGTCTTCGATGATGGGATCCGACTCGTCTTGGTCCTCGAACGTGTTCTGGTGCGTGTCGCCGAGCGTGTGCTTGGTGACGTAGTAGAGGTCGCGGATGCTCGTGGTCTTGCCCGCGTCGATCAGCTCCTTGCAAGCCTCGCTCACCAGGAAGGTCTGCATGAACTTCTTGGCCATCGACACGTTGAAGAAATAGCGCTTTTGCTTCTGGCTCCCCATCTCGACCAAGCGCTTCTTGTCGCTCCAGGTGACGTTGGCCAGGGAGCGCACCGGGATGTCGAGGAAGGGGTTCTTGCCGTTCTTGACCGTCCGTAGGACCCCCTCGGCGAGCTTCTCGATCTTGGCCGCCGTCGTCTTCGAGATCGCATCCTTCCGCGCGGCCACTACTCCTCCTCCTCGGTCTCGACGCGCGCCTTCGCCTTCCTCTTCGCTTCACGCGCTTCGAGCTCCATCGCCTTGTGCTCTTCCTTCATCTCCGCCGCCGTGACCTTGTGCGCCACCTGCAGGAACTCCTTCTTGATGGGGCCGGGCTTCGTCTTCTTGATCTTCCCGATCGCGTTCGCGACCTCCTCGATGTAGAGCTCGAAGATGCTGCGCCGCTGCGCCTGGTAGTCCGCGGCCTTCCGTTTCCTGATGAAGGTGGCGAGCTTGCGGCCGCACTCCTGGGCGGCGAGCTGGATCTCCTTCATGATGTCCGGGTAGTGGGCCACGGCCTCCTTCGACTCGCTGGTGAACGGCACCCAGACGGAGGCGATGTGGACGAGAAGGGCCATCGGTCCCACGGGCAGCGACCCCTTGGGCTGGCTCAGCTGGTAGTTGCGCCAGTCGGTGCGCACGATGCCTTCGGTGATGCCGCAGGCGCCGCGCTGGAACAGGAGGGGGACGCGGTTGGCGAAGCGGAAGAGCTCGATCGTCTTGTCGGGGGGCCAGCTCCCGCCGTAGGCGAGCCCGACTTCCACCTGGAAGGGGTTGCCCCGGTACACCTTCGGCGAGCGGGTCACCGTTGCGATGAAGTAGTTGCGGCCCTTGATCTTCTCGACACCCTCCTCGGGCGGGGCGTCGGGGATCGACGGCTGGGCGGTGTCGGGCTCCGCCCTGGCCGGCGATTTTCCGGCCGCCTTCCCCGCCTTCTTCTTGGGCTTCATCGCCGCCGAATCGAGATCGAGCTGGGCGTTCTCGTCCCCGCTCTCGCCCTCGCTCTCGATCACGTTCAGGAAGCTGACGAGCCCTTTCTTCATCAGCTCGTCCCCGATCGGGCTCAAGCAGTTCGTCGGGGGGTTCATGAGCTTCGTCTCGGCGATCGCCTTGTGCAGCTCCTCGGCCATGACGCGGGTCGCGCCGAGGACGCGCGGGCGCACGGGCTTCTTTCCCCATGGCACCCTGGCCAGGATCTCTCCCGCGGCCTGGGCCGAGACGCGGCTGAAGCTCGCCTGCAGGAAGCCGCGGACGTCGTGGCTCTTCGACTCCCGCGCCATGAGCATGAGCGCGCCCAGCTCGACGCCGTGGGGGTGCGGCTTGATCTCCAGCGCCTCCTTGGGCAGCTCGGTGGTGGCCCGCGGAAAGCTCAACGTCTCGTTGCCCGGCTGGTCGGCGTTCGCGCGCTGGGCGGCACCGACGGGCCGCGTGTAGTGGATCGTCGCGTGCGGGTTGGCGAGAGCCGTGTGCTCGACGTAGCGGTTGACGAATCGCTGCCCCTGTTGCCAGTTGGCGACGATCTCGAGCTCGACTCGCGTTCCGTGCTCCTGATGCCATTCCTCCATCGTCTCGTCGTGGGTGACGACCGGCTCGTTCTTGCGGGTGTCGAGCTGGATCTCGAAGACGTGGGCCGCCTTGCGCTTGCCGACGCGGCTCGTGACGCGGATCGGCTTTCCCGTGGTTAGCTGGCCGTACATGGCCGCCGCGGAGATGCCGATGCCCTGTTGCCCGCGCGAGTTATGGCAGGCGATCGCGCCCTCTCCGGCGACGAAGTTTTCGTATCCAGGGACGGAAAGGTCGTAGACGAAAGGGTTCTCGGAGGCGACCTGGGTCACCTCGACGACCCGTAGCAGGCAGAGGTCCGACGCAACGAACGATCCTACCGCATCGATTTCGTGCTTGAGGTCGTCGATCTTCGGAGTGGCAGCGCTGCCATCGTCGTCAACTGTGGAGAGGTATCCCCGGTTGACCAGGTGCAGAGCAAGGTGCCTGGTCACACGCCCGCCGGCCAGCCATGTGAGGTCGGCCAGCCCGTAGCTGACCCCCGGGACGACACCCATGACGATGCCGAGGGACTTGCCCGCCCCCGTCGGGCCCGTTCCCAGTCCCACTGCACGCAAAAGCGACTCTGGCTCCGAGTTGACTCGCGTACCCGCGTCCGCATCCGCTAGCACCAGCTTTTGTGCGGGGAACAAACGATAGCGATTCCTCCGGTTCCCGAGCCGGGCCCGCTCGTAGACGTGTGATGCGCCGATATCGAAGCCGTAGACGTCGAGCCTCCATGCCGTCGACACCTTGCGTCCCAAGCCGCGGTATCGAACAGGGCCGGTACGCGACGGGACCACCCCCTGCAGTAGCCACAGCATCTCGACGTCTTCGATCAGCGCCCGACTTGCGGAAGTGAGCGTCAGGACGTCACGCGTCTTCACCCGATGTCCGTCGCCGAGGTACAGGCCGTCGAGGAAGTGCTGCCGCAGGTCGCGGTCGGCGCGGAAGACGAACTCTGGCACCCTCTTGTTCCCGGCGCCACGCCCGCACCAGCCCGGAAACAGCAGGGACGTGAGACCCCCGAAGAGCTTCACACGCACCGCATTGCGAGCGTGTGCCTCGACCGTGGCCGACAGGCCGAGCGACTGCGCCGTGGCGACCACCTCCTCGACGAGGTTCGTCTCACGGGATGAGAATGTGAACCCGACTTGGCGGGCGTCGCAGTGCCCCTCCGCCACGTAGAGGCCAAGGAGGCGCATCAGAGGCTTGCTGAGCTCCCAGGTCACGGGAGTCTCGTGGACGGCGCCGTGGTGATAGGTTCGCAACCGGCTGCCGGCGCACTCCCCTTCCAGCCCGAGACGTTTCACCAGCAGTACGGGAAGGAAGCGCTTCTGACTGTATCGCGCCCACGAATCGTCGAGAACGTCGATCGTCGTGCCGTCGCGGGCGGCCAGCCGGAAGAATCGTCTCGATTTGTCCTTTCCGATCTTCCGATGCACGGTCGTAGCAGCACTCGCCAGCGCGTCGAACACCGCCTCGGGAACGCCGTAGACGAAGGCCCAGCGCGGAGCCAGATCCTCGTCACGGAGGTACGAAATGAGGTTCACGCGATCCAGACGCTCCGGCTCCGGGAGCCGCCGCGGCGCCACGATGTAGTCGCCCGCCTGCAGGGAGCGTGCCTCCACCGCCTTAACCTGGCGCAGCGCGGGGTCGTAGGTGAACAGGCTGTGGCAGCCGGTCACGCGAACTCGCTTGCCCCGTTCGGTTCTCACCTGCAGGATTTCGTTCTGCCGCCGGTGCCGAATCACGTGGGAGACGGCCCGCCAGCCGTAGCGCCAGGTGGATGGATCGAATGCCGGGACGTGGATCCCGAGCGCGCTGACGTCCTTGACCTCTTCGCCCTCCGCGAGCAGGCCGTCGACGAGCCGCCCGATGGGCAGCCGCCCGACCTTGCCGTCGCGCTCGACGAGCACGCTTTGATCGGCGGTCAACGACTGCTTCAGCCGATGGAACTTCGAGCCGTAAAGGAGCTTCCCGAATATCTTCGGCACCTCGGTCTTGACGATTCCGGGGCCGTTGTCCTGTACGACCACGAGAAAACGGCCTTCGCCCTTGGTCAGCTCGGCGTCCCTCGGCCTGGCTTCGAGGGCGAGATCGTGTACCTCGACGTGCAGCTCGGGGAGGATGCCGGCCTCCTCGCACGCGTCGAGCGAGTTGTCGACGGCCTCCTTGATGGTGGTGAGGAGCGCCTTCGAGGGGTTGTCGAAGCCCAGGAGATGGCGGTTCTTGACGAAGAACTCGGAGACCGAGATCTCCCGCTGCTTCTTGGCCAGAGACTCGGCGGTGGCGCGCGAGAGGGTCTGGGGGGCTTCGGTTTGAACCGGCCCCGCCTTGGCGGCGGGGCCTCCCGG
>DATMML010000100.1 GCA_035570235.1 Vicinamibacteria bacterium
GGAAGGATTGCCCGGTTTGCAGCCCTCTGCTGCGCTGTCTCAGCGCTCGTAGCTGCTTTCAGCACGCCCGCTCGTGCCCAAGCGCCGAGGAGAGCAAAGGATCCGTTTGCCCAACCGGCAACTCCATTCCAGTATGCGGAGAGCGAGATCGAAGTTCGTCGACGTGTGTTCATGACGGCTCGGGACGGCAACCGGTTGGCCATGGATCTCTACCTCCCCCCGGGTCCCGCCAAGCGTCCCGCGCTCGTCATGCGTACTCCCTACGGCCGGGACAAAACTGACTCGCTTCTGATGAACCTGGCGCGTCACGGTTACGTCGTCGTGGCGCAGGATTGCCGCGGTACGGGTCAAAGCGAGCCCGGCCAATGGGACATGTACGTCTACGAGAGAGAGGACAGCTACGACACCGTCGACTGGGTGAGGCAACAGGCGTGGTGTGACGGCCGGATCGGTGGAATCGGCGGTTCCTATGTGGGCGAAACGCAGTGGTTCATGTCGTTCCACCCGGCCATGACGGCGATCGCCCCGGAAGTCGCCGGAATTGGCGGTGCCCGTTCAAGCGGCGTTCGGCTGCACCTCTTTGTAAGCGCCTATGCGCGTTCGGTCGGCAAGGCGGGTGGCGCGAACAAGTCGGAGGCTCCGATCGATGTCGTCGAGCGCCAAATGAGAGAGGAGACCTGGGCCGGCGGCTACTACAACGAACCGCTGACCCGGCCCTATCCGGAGCGAGCCCTGGAGAGGTTTCCTGCGCTGGCCGGGCTGGATCCTGAAGCGCGCGGCAAATGGATGATCGAGACTTACGCGCGAATGCTGCCGTCGGAGCGAGCCCAGCTCATCAAATTCCTCATGGGTGCGTCGGAGGTCAACTACGCCAACCTCTCCGACGTGCCGGCAGTGTTCGGAGGCGGTGGCCCGGCTTTCAAGTACGTCGCACCCTCCACGGAAGCGGTGTACCGCAGCCTCAACGCCCCGGCGCTGCTTCTCTCGGGCTGGTACGACTGGGGCCTTGACTACACCCTGGACACCTGGCAGCTGATCCAACGCTTCGCGCCGAATCACGTTCGCGAAAACACGTTCCTGATCGTCACGCCGGCCGCCCACATGGATCGTGGCTACCGCGAAGGCGCCGAGGCAGACCCGGCCCTCCAGAAGAGATTCCGGGGAACCGACAACCTCGAGGTCCTCCTTCGCTGGTATGACTACTGGCTCAAGGGGAAGACGGACGCCATCGCGGCGCTGAACCGCGTGACGTACTACCTGATGGGAAGCGGAGAGTGGTGGGGGTGCGATGCCTGGCCCCCGCGCGAGGCGCGCATCCAACCTTTCTACCTCGACTCAGCTGGCGACGCCAACGGCAGCGGCGGCTCCGGAGTGCTCCAGGAGGCACGGCCGCGGCTCGGCAAGGTGGATACCTACGTTTACGATCCCGAGTCGCCTCCCCCGACGATCGGGGGCAGCATCGTCTCCACCCTTGTCCAGGCTGGCTCGGCCGACCAGCAAGAAGTCCAGAAACGATCGGACGTCCTCGTCTACACGACGACACCGGTAGCTCGCGACTTGGCGGTAGTTGGTCCGGTGGAGGTCGTCCTCTGGGCGCGGTCCTCGGCCGTAGACACTGATTTCACGGCTAAGCTCACGGACGTCTTTCCCGATGGCCGCGCGCTTCTCATACAGGACGGCATTGTCAGGGCGCGATTCCGGGATCCGGATCACATGCCGTCGCTGATCGAGCCCGATCAGGTTTATCGGTACGCGATTGATATGTGGGCGACCGCGAACTTGTTTCGGAAGGGTCATCGCATCCGCCTCGAGATCGCCTCCGCGAACTTCCCGCGATTCGAAAGGAACAGCAACCTCGGGGGTCGCGTGGGGAAGCCGATCAAGGCCACACAGACCGTGCTCCACGACTCGGAGCATCCGTCCCAGGTCCTGGTCCCTGTCCTCCCCGCGCCCTGAACTCTCCCCGTCATTCTCCTGTCGCCTGTTCTCAAGCGTGGGCTGAGTTTGGCTCTCAGGGGAGGGCCTTGGGCGCTTTCTTGGGGCGAAATGCGGGTCAAAATCGACGTGATATACTCGAGGCCATGAAGAAACCGCGAGGCCCCAGTGGCTATAAGTCACTGAAGGAGATCGTGCACGAGTTCATCCTCGCGGCACTTAGGGAAGGCCGCTTGCGTCCCGGGGACCGGATACGGCAGAAGGAGATTTGCGAAGCCTTGGGCGTCAGCCGAACCCCGGTTCGGGAGGCCCTGCTGCAACTTGAACCTCTGGGCCTCGTCTCGTTTTTTCCGCGGCAAGAGATCGTTGTCAACGACCTGACCGAGCAGGACGTAAGGGAACTCTTTGAGACGATTGGCCCGCTCGAAACTGCGGCCGCCCGGCTCGCGACACCCTCCATGACCTCGAACGACATCGAGAAATTCGAGGAATCGGTCGCCACCATGAAAGAGTTGCTTGCGGCGCGCGACCTCCAGGGTCTGAAGCGCGAGATGGAGGCCTTCCACGAAATCCACTTGGCGCGCTGCCCGAATGCGTTGATGGTCTCGACAATTAGGCTGCTGAAGCGACGTTTCTACGACGTACCCCACCGGATGGCATTCGTGCCGGAATGGGAATTTCGGCAGCTCGAAGAGCACAGCCGGCTCGCACAGCTGTTCCGTGACAAAGACGCCGAGGGCGTAGCCGAGTTCATGCAGGTCCATTGGGGGTGGGAGCACAATAAGGAAGGCGCCTTGTGCAGTTATTTCCCTCGAAGCCTCGAGGGCGAGGGCGCAGCCCAGAAAAAGGCCCCCGTCAAGGAACCGCGGGAAGTTCTCTCAAGATGACGATCGCCACGGTTCTGCCCTTCGCCGATAGGTTGTGGGCTACCTCTCCTAAGACCTAGGACCGAGCGCAATAGGTCTCCTACCCGCGAGCAATCATCGAACGAAGACTCCGTGCGAGAAATCCGCCCATGACGTAGCTTGCCCGTCTGATATGCTATATATCACACGGCCGAGGCTTAACTTCGCTTGCCGGGCGGTTGCTCTTAGAAGACCGACCGGTGGCTTTGAACGAACGCCCCACCGAGGCGCATGGGCCCGTTGCGAGTTTCCATGGGTTTCGAGAGGAGACTAGGGTCACGACAACAGGGCGACGCCCCATGGTCGGCGGTCCCACGGGCATTCAGGCATTCTTCGTCGCAACTGGAGGTGCACGATGGGCATGATGCGGAGCCTCCTGCTGGCCGGCTCGCAGAACGTTTGGTTGCGGGAGCGAGCTGTGAGGTACCCGTTCGTGCGCCGCTCGGTTTCGCGGTTCATGCCGGGAGAGAGGCTGGACGACGCCCTCGATGCGGCGAGCGCTCAGCAGCGAGGTGGCGCGGGTACGATCCTGACCCGCCTAGGCGAGAACGTCACGCGAGCGGAGGAGGCGGACGCGGTCACGGACCACTACCTTGAGGTGCTCGAGAAGATTGCCGGGAGCCGGATCGATGCGCAGATCTCGGTCAAGCTGACGCAGCTTGGCCTCGACCTCGACAAGGAGCACTGCTTCGAGAGTCTCGCCAAGCTAGTCGACCGGGCCGAGGCCCTTTCCAACTTCTGCTGGATCGACATGGAGTCGTCGAACTACGTCGACCCGACCCTCGAGCTGTTTCGCCGGGCCCGGGCGCGCTCGCGGCGCGTGGGTCTGTGCGTGCAGGCTTACCTTCGCCGTAGCGCGGCCGACCTCGAGGCGCTACTGCCGCTCGACCCGGCGGTCCGGCTGGTCAAGGGCGCGTATATGGAGCCGCCGGATCGTGCGTTCTCGAGCAAGGACGAGGTGGACGAGAACTACTATGCCCTCGCCACCAGCTTTCTAAGAGCCGCCCGCGGTCGCCAGGACGCGCTCCTCGGGATCGCAACCCACGACCCCCGACTTGTGGAGCGACTCCAGGCCTTCACCGCCGAGCAGGGCATCGCCCCCAGCGCCTACGAGTTCGAGATGCTCTACGGCATCCAACGTCGCCTTCAGCAAGCGCTGGTCGGCAAGGGTCAGCGGTTGCGGGTGCTCATCTGCTACGGCGAGTACTGGTTCCCCTGGTACATGCGCCGCTTGGCGGAGCGCCCCGCCAACCTTTTGTTCCTCGTAAAGAGCGTCCTGTCCGGCTGACCCTCCAGCGCCTGCGCGAGCCTCCCCCGCCCGCCAAAGGCCGCTCGTGCGCGATTTGTGCCCTCGAGCGCAGTCCCGGGGGAGCCAAGCTCTTATTTCGCGCGCGGGTTCGTGTGACCCTGCCGAGCGTCTGATCCCGTCACAAGGGCTGCGCGCAGCATAGAGACCGCGGTGTAGAGGACGACCAAAATCACCAAACCGCGAACGTAGTCGAGGGGGAGCGACGTCACAATAAAGGCAGCGAAGAGGACGGCCGGCACGCCGCCCAACGCCAGCCCCTGGGATGCCTGCAGGTCGGCGCTCTTCGCGCGCAGAAAGCGTGCGCTGCTCGCCGGCATCAGAAATGCGCACGAGCCCATCATTATCGGGAAGGCCCCTTTGGGCGACATGCCGAGCAGGCTGATCAGGATCAGGCACGGCGCGTAGAGGCCAATCCCGAGCGACATCAGAGCCCCCAAGACGAAATTGGCCACCACTCCGAGCCACAACCGGACGCCGGATAGGCCGAGCGTGTCACCGCCGGAGGGGAAGATCTTGAGCTGGGTCAGCAGCATCAGCGTCGCAGCCGCGAGGAGCGCGATGCCCATGCCTATTCGGACCCTGTAGGCCGACCAGCCCGCTACGACCCCTGCCCCCAACCAGGCGCCCAGACATGCAGCCACGATCATCGCGAACAGGGTCGTCGGGTCGACGTCGACAATTGCGATGTAGATGAAAGCCTGAGCGATGGTCGGCAGCGTATGTCCGACGTTCAAGGTGCCGGGGATCAGGCGGTCCTCCACGAGGCTCCAAGAGCGAAAGAGCGATGCCGTTGTCGCGAACGAGCCGATGCCGAGCGTGTCAAAGAAGTTGGTCACGAAACCGATGGCGGTCTGGAGCGGGGTGGGCCAAACCGCCTTTGGTGTCTGCTCGCGCAACGCAGACCAGCCTCGGAGGGCGTAGAAGATCGTGACGCCTCCAAGTCCTACGAACAAGACATTCCGAAAGCTCACATCGGACCACCCTTCGCGCACGTTGGTGGTGCAAGTCGGTTTGAGAGGCCCAGAGAGCCAGAGTTCGACTGTGGCTCCACCAGGGGCCGGCGCGGCGAATTGGGAATCCTTACCTGTCGCAGGCAAGGCACTTCGTCCCCGGCTCTATCCAGGACGCGGACTGCCGTCTTGGTCGGCCCCCCTCCCGCGCGCCGCGACCGGCGCGTCCGCCGGAGCCTGGGTCTTAGTGTGTACGCTACTGCCTTTTCAATAACTTGCAGGCTCTTCCCCCTCCCCTCACGACACCACGCTGCTGCACGCCCCGTGATAGCAGGAAGTTCGCGGTCAGGGCCCGTCCTCTGTTGGTCCCTCGAAAAAACCCACACCAGAGCTGATATGTAATATATTAGCCACTAGTTCACTGACGACGCAAGCTTCGAGGGGTGCCATTCTATGGTTGAGTTCAGTCACCTCATCTCGGCCATCGACACACACACCGCAGGGGAGCCCACCCGGATCGTCCTGAGGGGCCTCCCCCAGCTCATCGGCCGCACGATGGCAGAGAA
>DATMML010000101.1 GCA_035570235.1 Vicinamibacteria bacterium
CTGGAGGTCCGCGACGGTTAGGCCCACGAGCTCGCCCCGGCGGAGGGCGCAGCCGATAAGCACGGCCAGGATGGCCCGGTCGCGCTTCCCCTTGACGGTGGACGCATCCGGCGCCTGGAGGAGGGTCGTTGCTTCTTCCGCGGTCACCCACTTCCCCACCCGGATCCCCAGGCGCCTCACGCCCCTGACGCTTGCGATCCCGGCGGCCACCATCGGGTCCAGCCAGCCGTTCTCGGCGGCTTCGGTCGCCAGCTTCCTCAGGGGTGCGAGGCGGAGGTTGATACTCGATGGAGCGAGGCCGGAGGCCTCCATGTGCGAGCGGAATTCCTGGAGGGAGGCGCGGGTGAAGGGACGGGGGCCCAGGAAGGCCAGGAAGTCATCGAGGGCTTTCGCGTAGGCCCTCCGGGAGTGCTCCGACGACACAGTGTCCAACACTAAGGCCTTGAGGCGGGCAACAACCTCCCCCGTCCCGCCGCCGGGGCGACTCCCCTCGCCCTCGGGGCCGGTTTCGGGGCGTGGAACGAGGTCGGACATTTGGGCTTCCCACCCCCCTCCCGGGGCCCCCTCGACCCTCCCGGAGCCCTCGCGTCGTTAATTAGAGCTCCGGCGCAGCCGGGTCAGGTGATGATAATAATAGTTATCATAAGCCATGATCGGGAAGAATGCAAGAAAGAGAGGTGTCCCCTTTCCTTGACATTATGCGCATGTGTGCAGTAAGGTAAAGGGAGATCCTAGATCCGTGATCGACCCTCAACCAGAAGCTAAGCCTCGGAGCAAGAATCGCAAACGACAGGTCTCCTGGCTTCGCCGCATCCCCGAAATGCTCGCGACGCTCAAGAAGACTACCACACCCTTTCTGGACCGGGCCGCCGTCCAAACCCTCTTCCGCCTCCAGCGCCGCCAGGCCGGCTACCTCATGAAGAAACTCGGCCCCGCGGAATACCGGGTCGGCAAAGCCTTCGTCGTGCGCCGCCACGCGGTCGTCACCCTCCTCGAGGCCAAGAGGAACGGCAAGCCCTACAAGGCCGAAGAGCTCCGCCAGAGGAGCCTCCGCGAGGCGCTCGACGAAGCCCGCCGCGAGCAAAAGGCCCGCAGCGTCCGCTTCAAGATCGCCCCGGAGCCGCCACGCAAGATGGCCGGACTCCCCGACCAGGTCCGCCTGGCCCCCGGCGAGCTGCGGGTCACCTTTGCGACGACCGAGGAACTCCTCCAACTCCTCTATGACCTCTCTCGCGCAATCGCGCACGACTTCCCCACTTTCGAGACGCTCTCACAGGGCAGCGGCCCTGCCTCGCCGGAATCATAGGTCCTGGCGCCAGGTTCCCCCCCCTCCCCGCCTCCTGCACCTGGGGCGCCGGCCATTGTCCGGGACGTCCTTCATCCTCGGTATCTTACCGCCCGAAGCCGATAAGTCGATAAATATACATAACTATTTGTATATTTGTGCATAGCTTCTCTCAGGACGTTGGTGAACCCCTTTAAAGCCGAAGGTGCTTACTATCGCGAAATATTCATAAATCGCTATAGCTGTTTACGCGTTTATCGATATATCCGCTATTCTCCAGTCTCGGCGGGACCTATCGTCCAGCGCCCTCGTGGGCTGGAGAACTACAACGATAAGTTGACTTCTCCACAAATCTGCTTACAATTATATCCGCTTACATGTTTGCCGACAAGTCGACCGGAGGTCCAGTGAAGCGAATCGCCGTTGCGAACCAAAAGGGTGGAGTCGGGAAGACTACCGTCGCTCTCAACCTAGCAGCTGAGCTCGACGACCTTGGCTTTCGCGTATTGGCCATAGACCTCGACCGCCAATGCAATCTTACGAGCGGCCTGGGAATCAACGTTCCGCCGGAGCGGACCGTTTACCAGCTCCTGATCGACGGCGCTCAACCTGACCAGGTGATAACGCGGTTGGACCGCGGTGCCCGTGGATTCGACGTGATACCCGGGTCTCCGTCTCTCAATGTTGCCGAAGCGCTGCTAATGACGGAAACCTTGCGGGAGACTCGCTTGGCCGAGTGCCTGGAGCCCGTGGCGGGGAAGTACGACTTCATTCTGTTTGACTGTGCCCCAAGCCTCGGCGTAATCACGATGAACGCGATCGTGGCCGCGGATTGGGTTCTCGTCCCTGTCGAGACGAACCAGTGGGCCTACGACGCCATCCGGGATGTCCACCAGATGGTCAACAAGCTGCAGAAGATCAACCCTCGAGTCAAGATCACGGACATCGTCCCGACCGTCTATGACCGTCGAGTAGGACACCACAATGCAGTGCTAGAAGCCCTACGGGAGTTGGCTCAAACGTGGCCCGGGGGCGTAGCCGTCCACGAGCCGATCGCCTACAGCGCGCGGGTCGTGGAGGCCTCCTCCAAGCGAGTTCCTCTCCGCGACTACGACCGTGGATCGGCGGCGGCCGATGCTTTTGAACGCCTTGCCGGGCGCCTCGCCCAAGCGGCGCGGGAGGCCTCCGTATGAAGCCACGCGTGCCCATCGACAAACTCACACTCACACCACCGCCGGATCCTATTGACGGTATGACGTCCTTCCGCGCGTCGACGCCGCGCCGGTCTGTTCCGGCCGACGCCACAGCTGAGCCAGAGCCCGAGGTTCGCGATGCACCCGTTCGAAATTCTTCTCAGCGCCCAAAGGTCAAGCGATACGCTAGGACCTTCTACCTCGAGGCAGAGGACCTTCAGCGTCTGTCGGCTGAGCAGCTCCGGCTTCAGCGAAAGAATCCAGCTCAGCGCCAAGGTGTTAGTGACGCCTCCGGTGTCATCCGGCGGCTCATCCGAGAGCACCTGCCGTCAGCGGGGGACTGGGAGTGAAGCTCGATCAACTCCTGGTTTCAGGCCGTTTGGCCCGGTCTTCGGGCTGCACCTCGACGTAAAGTGGGGGAGTTCAGGCCTTCCAATCTCCTGCACTCCAACGTAAGCCCGGGTGAACTGCACCCGGACGTAAACCTCCACTATCTCGTTCTTCTCCCGCCACCAAGAGCCAGCCCTGCACCCCAACGTAAGAGGCCGCGCATGCTGTCGCCGACTGCACGCCAACGTAACGGGGGGATCGTAGTGACTCGCGTTGCTCACCGAAGCTCTCCTGCACTTCAACGTCACCCTCACCTGCACTCAGAAGGAACAAGCCTGCACCACAGCGGAGGTTGCGCTGCACCTGGTCGTACGACCTCCTGCACTCCAACGTACGAGAACTAAGCCTAAACCATTGATCCTTCGTTACTTCTCCTTATCTAACAGTCTTTCACTTGCTCTAGATGTGTAAACAACAACATATCGCCCCCCTATGCCCTCGACCCACAGGATGTTGTTGCACCAGCCAAAGCCCTATGCCAAAATCGCGCGATTACAAGGGACAAACGCTCCTTGAACAAACGCACAGTCTCAAGCCTGGCGACTAGCACCGAGACCCCGGGTCCACCGCTCTCCCGGCTTCCGGATTTTGTCAAAGTCGAGAAGAATCTCGCCTCGCTCGGATTCTTCACACCTTCAAGCAAGCGCATCAAGCAGACGAGATCGAAGACCGTTACATTCCACCGCTTGGTCGATGGCCAGCGCGTCACGGTGGCTGCCACGATCGTTCCGGGAGCTATTTATGGCCTGCCCATCACAGCAGACCAGGACAAATTCCTTGCCCTCCAGAAGATCATCGCCGACATGCGACGCGAGAAGGGCAAGGTCGTCAATCCCGTAGCTTTCTCTTCCGCCCAACTGCTGTCTCTCCTCGGCAAGTGCCGCGACAGCGGCAAGAACTACAAGGAAGTCAGCGAGTGGCTCGACGTGATGGCAGCGACGACGATCGTCTCTGAAGGGGTCGTATACATGGCCGGCCGAAAGCGCTGGCTCAAGGATCGGTTCCACGTCTTTGACCGGGCAGTCGGTGCCGGTCAGGAGCTTGAGCCGGGCCGAGTGGCCGATAGGAACTTCATCTGGCTGTCGGAATGGCAGCTTGAGAATATCAACAACAACTACCTGCTCCCCGTCGACTTCGAAGCGTATCGGCAGCTCAAGAACCACATCGCCAAGGCCTTGGTCCCGTTACTGCAGATCTGGCTCTACGCTTCGCGTGAGAAGGGCTCATTCGACAAACGCTACGACGAGCTTTGCCAGATTCTCAACATCGGGCAGTTCAAACCACCCTCGCGGATCCGGCAGCAGCTCGAGCCATCGCTGGGTGAGCTGGTAGCCCACGGCTATCTGGCGCGCTGGGACCTTCAGAAGACCGCTGACGGCACCAGTTTTAAGGTCGCCTTCTTCCACGGCCCTAAGTTCTATCGGGATCGCCGGCATCGCCTCGAGGCCGCTGAAGCCGCCCTTCTTGTCGAAGACGACCCCGGATTGGATGCCCCCGAGCCCGGCCACTCGACTCCCCACGCTCCCGATACCCACAGTCTAGTGGGGGAGTTGACTCGCCGCGGAATCGTGGAAGTCGTCGCTCGCCGTCTCCTTCGGCAGCTATCGCCCAACCAGCACATCCAAGATCAGCTCGAGTGGGGCGACTACGTCATCAACCAGGACCCGGCTCGCTTCCGAAACCCAGCTGGCTTCTACGTCTCGCTGCTTCGCGAGAACGTAGAGCCGCCCGAGACGTTCGGCACCCCCAGCCGTCGAAGGGCCCAAGCCGAGAGTGCCGAGAACGAGCGTCAGGCGGCCGAACAACGAGCGCAGCTTGAATATGAGTACGCCGACTACCGACGGCGCACCGTCGCCGCCTATGTGCGGAGCGAATTGGACCCAGCAGACTACGAGAAACGCGTAGGCGAGAAGAGGCGGACTCTCATGAAAAAGCATCCTCAGGCCGCCCAGTGGACCCCCGAGCAGCTGAGCTTGTACGCAGAAGCCCATATCCGCCTGGACCTCTGCGCCGAGATTTCTTTGCTCACCTTGGACCAGTTTGCGGCGGAACGCAGCGCGCGGGGAACGGCCTAAAAGACGGCTCGCTCGAATTCCGCGAGAGCTCCCAACCCTACACGCCCTACGAGGCCGTCACTAGAGATGGTGCGGCAATCTCGCTTGGCTTCCCGACAACGGTCGGTGGTGTAGCGGATCGTGGCCCGGAGCAAGTGAACTTCGTCGACGGCCCTGGCAACGCCTTTGGGGACTTAACGTCGGTGCCCGCCCCGCTAAGCCACGCTCGTCCAGGGAGGGCGACAAGCCAGCGAGGAGGCGACACCCACCGGGGAAATGGGCCTTGACATTGACCGCCATCGGCGTAGCCTCGGCTGCAGTGTGGTTAGCCCTCAATTGCGGAGCACGGGTTCCTGCGATCACGAACAGGGGGTTTTTGTGAGAAGGCTGTTGTGCTTTAGCAGTGTGGCATTTGTGGCCGCATTCCTGTCGCTCGAATCCCTGCACGCGCAGGCTTCCCGGCCCGTGGAGACGTTTGACGCGAAGGGCCGAGTTGTCTCGCGGATGATCCTGAACCCTGACAAGAGCTCGCAGCGGACAACGTACGTGTATTCGACGGAAGGCATGACGCCGATACAAACGAAGACCGAGGAGGTCGACCCGAACGGCCAACTCACTAAGAGAACTGTCGAGCAATTCGATCCCACGGGCCAGGTGACGGAACGACGTGAGACGAGAATCGATGCGACCGGTCACGAGTCAGGGGCGTCGACGAAGTTCACTTATGACGCTGAAGGAGTTAAGCATCGTAAGGTCACGCAGCTCCCGTAGCGGCGACCTTTTTCAAGATTATTTGACTTGGGATCGGATCGTGTCGTGCCTCGGCAGGATAGAGGCTCGCACCTACGCGCAGGTGAACCGCCGTGCCGTGGTGAACGGCATTCGCGAGGCAGTATCGCGAGCCACCTAAGGTCGAGAGGGCGGCGCCGGCAATTGCACCGGCGAACCAGCCTTCGCCTTCTTCCAAGAGACCCCGGGAAGAGATTACGTGTACCCAGGCGGCGTGACTGCCCCTTCCATGAGCACGCCGCCAAGAAGTCAGGTGTCACGTCGCAGCACCGGCGAGACTGGCGACAGCGATTGCCGAGAGCGCTTAGGGGGTGTTCTCTCTGGAGAAGGGCCAATTCTAGCCAGGCCGGCGGGTGCCGTCAGCGCGGATGGCGATGAGGGAGAGACGCGGTGCGGGTTGCAGACTTGTCGGGGTCGACGCCGTCCGTCCTACACCTACGCTTAATGGTGGGAGACAGCGGCGGCTGCCAAGCGCGTGCGCTCGGAGACGAACTGCTCGAGGCCCCGTGCTCGGGCCTCCTTTGCCAGGCGCCTAGCTTCCCTCTCGCCGTACTTTGCCACCGAGAAGCTCTTGAAGGCCCTGCCCTTGAGCGCGGGCCAGTTGGCCCTATAGCGGCGGACGCGGTTCCCCGACCGAATGCGCTCCACCCCGACGGTCACGCCGACGACACCAGTCTTGCTGAGAACGTGTCGCCGCTTGGTCTTGATAACAGGCGGTAGCCGCGAGAGCAACCTGTCTCGATAGGCGAGGGCCTTCAAGAAGGAAACGGCACGGCCCGTGGTGCCATCACGGAAGTACCTCGCGTGATACCGGCCTCGGCGCATGGCGGTCACGATCCAGCCGCGGAAGCGGTGGTACTCGTAGCGGCGGAGGTTGGAATGGCGCGTCATCGCCGGTTAAGACCAGCATCAGGGCCCTGGGCAGGTGGCCCCGGTTGGTGGCTTGGGCGACCGCCCCGCATGGAGTTGCTTTTGCTCTACACCGCCCGAGGAGCCCTACTGCGGCCCTGGGACTGGAGGCCCCTTTTCCTATAACGACGCAACAGTCGAGGGCTTCAACGGACAGCGGGCTCTCGGCACGGCTGTCGTAAACGTCTTCGGGCCGTACGTAAGCGCTATGAACACCTCAACGAACTGTGCCGCGCCGGCACGGTCACGCTGTCTTCCAATGTTACCATCCCCGACGGCGTGGACATGGAGACATTCAACAACCAGCTGGACCCGGAGCGCCTGACAGGCCACGAAGGAGTGGGCCCACGCCTCTACGACGAATTTCCTGCGCCCCGTGGTCGTCACGTGCGACCCCTGGGTCGCCCGACGGCCAGTCATCCCGAGTTACAGTGGCGGCGAGTTGGTCCAAGCCTCGCCGACAGGCTCTTTCCGGAAACATGACCCGACCTGGGAGCAACCGCGGAACGAAGCACGAAGGCAAGCGAAGGCCTCGTCAAGAGAGGGCTATTTCAGGCCCGCGTTCTAACCCGCGGGCGGACTCCGAACGTGCGGCCAAGCGCCGCACGCCCCGGATCATCTGCCTTGTCTTCCTCGGGGGTCTGGTCATCACCCTGTATGGCCGGACGGCTGGCTTCGACTTCACGCGAACCGACGACAAGGTGCTCCTGAGCGACGACGCGGCCTTCGTGCAGGATCTGACGAACCTTCCCAGGGTCTTCGGGCGTCCGTTCTTCCCGAAATCGCCACGTGGGGAGGTTTACTTCCGACCCATTGTCACCGCCTCCTTTATCATGGACGCTCAATGGGCGGGGATCAAGCCCCGGGCTTTCCACGTCACGAACGTCGCCCTTCACCTGGAGTGCACTTGCCTTCTATTTCTCCTGCTCCTTCGCCTCGACTTCCGCCTGTGGCCATCGTTGATTGCGACCGCCGCTTTCGCAGCCCATCCGGCGCTCACCGAGGCCGTCGCGTGGATCCCTGGGAGGTGCGACACGCTGCTGGGGATCGGGGTGCTCGCGTCGAGTCTCTTCTTCCTGCAGTTCCTGGCCCGGCTGGACTGGAGACCCTTGCTGGGCCACCTCGCGGCTTTCGCGTTTGCTCTGCTATCGAAAGAGGCGGCGCTCGTTCTCCCTGTGGTCTTGAGTCTGTTTGTCCTCTTGGTCGGTGAGCGCCGCGGTGTGCTTCGCACCCCGCGGCTCTGGCTGGGTTGGCTCGGAGTCGTGGGCTTGTGGTTCGTCCTGCGGCTGGGCGTCGCAGCGGACGCGGGAGAAGCCGTGGGTCAGCGTCTGGCCAACCTGGTCCGCCATCTCCCCATCCTCCTGATGCACCTGGGCAAACTCCTCTTCCCCGTGAACCTCGCGGTCCTTGCCTCGGCGAGAGACACTGTTCTGATTCCAGGCTTGATCGCGGCGGGAGGCATCGCTGCAGCGGGCGTTTTCCTGCATGGCCGCGCCCTTAGTGTCTATTGTTGGGGGATTGCCTTCTTTGCCCTCTTCGTTCTTCCAAGCCTCCCCGTGTCTGACTTCTTGATCCTTGAGAACCGGCTCTACGTTCCGGCCCTCGGCATCGTCATCGCGATCCTCGCTGCGACGGGGTCACTGCTGGGAAGGATCGGCGGTCCGATTCTCGCTCGATCGGCGGGCGTAGCGGCATTGCTGCTGGTCCTCGTGTTCTGGGCGCAGAGCTGGAGCTACACCGAGTCCTTTAGGGACCCCCTTTCGTTCACGGAACAGGCCGTGCGGTCCGCGCCCCACCTGGGTCTGGCGCATTTGAACCGAGGCATCGTCCATCAGGTCGAAGGACGGGTGGCGGATGCCGAGCACGAGTACGAGACAGCAATCGCGCTTGATCCGGCATTGACCGTGACTCACAACAACCTCGGCCTCATCTACCTGAACCGAGGGGAGATCGGTCGCGGCGAGGCGACTTTTCGCCAGGAGATCGAGATCAACCCCACCTACGATAAGGCTTTCTTCAACCTTGGCCTCGCCCTGGAACGAGAAGGCCATCCCGAAGAGGCTCTCTCCTCCTGGCGCCAGGCTGTCGCCCTCAACCCAAGGAATGACGAAGCACGGTCTCGGCTCGCGGCCGTCGAGACGCAAATCAAAAGCGGGACAGCACCCGGGTCTCCCGCCGAAGCCTCTCCGGTGGCGGTAGACCAGGTTCCCACCGACGTGCTGGTCCGTCTCTATGAGGAGGCCCTGAGGCGGGAGCCCAAGAACCGCAAAATCCGGGAAGCTTACGCAGACGTCTGCGCACGTCGCGGGCTGCCTTGCGCGAAGGAGCAGCAGGAGATCCTTCTTCGCAAGGGCAATGGCAGTGGGCCGACCACTGCCAAAACAAGATAACCATCGCTCCGCGCTGCCTCGCCAAGGTGATGGCCATCGCCAGGGGGTCGACCCCGCGGATCGTCGGTTTCGCTACCCGTATGCCGCGTTGACCTCCTCGATCTTGCATGCGAGGGGGAGATTCGTCCTCGACGCCTGGGGGTTTGCTGTGATCCTAGAGTCGACCCAGAGCCTTATCCGGGCGAGAACATCTCATCTGTAGGGTCTGGAACTCGAAACGTGAGCGGCAGTGAGCCCAGGAATATGCTGTCGCCGTCCCTTAGGGTTACCGGCCCCTCGACTCTTACGCCCCTGACGTACGTCCCGTTCCTGCTGCCCAGGTCTGTGAGGACGGCCCGGCCGCCGAGGATCACGATCCGGGCGTGATTCCTGGACACAGTCGAGGAGTCAATCGGAACGACTGAAGTTGGATGCCGCCCGACCAGATGGTCGCCTTCTTGGAGTGCTACCCGACCCTCTTTGTAGACCAGCCAGCAGAAAGGCGCCGCGTCGGCGGTTGGGCCCTCCGAGGTTACCTCGGCGCTGAACGCATAACCAAATCCGTGGACCGTCCTTACAAAGGGGGACTCACTCGGGCTTTCTCCTAAGGCCGCCCGGATTTCGGCGACGAGGTTGGCAAGGTTGGCTTCGACCACAGACGTCGTGGGCCACAGCCGCTTCATTAGCTCAGCCTTGGGCACCACGCGAGGGCGGGCCGCAACGAGGATCTCCACGAGTTCGAAGGCCAATGGCGACAGATGAACTGGCTCCCCACAGCGCATCACCCGACGAGTCTCAATGTCGATCGTGCAATCGCCGAACCGGATCGCCACTGTCATAGCTTAAAACCTGCACATTTCCTACACATTCCCTATGACATCTGACCGTTCAACGCCTATCTTAATGGGAGAAGCGGTCTCTCACCATACGACCTTCGGCACCACCCGGGGCTTGGGGCTGCCGTCAATACTACGCACCAGGCAACGGAACCATCACCATACAAAGGATTGTTCCCCCGCGATGCGGGGAGGTCGTTGCTCGTTGAGGCGCAGGAGAAAAGCTGTGAGGCCGCGCAGGTCGCTCAGAAAGACGCATTCCGACCTTTCCGCGGGTGCAATCCTGCATGTAGGCGAAGTGAGAAATATGTACGTAACTGGGAACAGCGTGACTCATCACATACACCCAAACTCAATAACGCAATTCATCATCATCAACGTGCCTGCGCCAGCCTGGGCGGCCCGGATGCCGTTGTGAACCTCCAGCCAATGGGCTGGAAGCACTCGACGGCGACGAGTACTGGCTCCTCGTGGACCGCGACGTTCTCTCTGCCCGGCACCTACAACATCTCCGCGCGGTTCTGGAGCTGGAAAAACGTGATGCGCTGTGCGTTGATACCAGTCGCACTCCTGGCCGTCCCGGTCTACGCCGCCCCGCCCAACGTCGTCGTCGTGCTGACCGACGACCTAGACGATCAGAGCTTCCAGGTCATGCTCGCCCTCGGGGTGCTCCCGAACATCCAAGCGGTTGCTTCTCGCGGGGTCCGCTTTAGCAACTCCTTCGTGACGAACGCAGTGTGCGCTCCCTCGCGTGCGACATACCTGAGCGGGAAGTACTCACACAACCACGGCGTGCTCCGGAACACGATGCTCTCGGCTTTCGATGAGTCCGCCACCATCGCCACCGCTCTTACCGCATACACCCGCGCCTTCGTGGGGAAGTACATCAACGGTTACGGCGATGACCCGACCGCGGCGGGCACAAGCCCGTCCAACCCGAGCTACGTGCCTCCTGGGTGGGATGCGTGGACGTCGATGGTGGACGGGACGACGTACTCAATGTACGGCTTCTCCCTGAACGAGGACGGGACCGTCTACCAGTGGCCCGTGAACGGTGCGCTACACCAGACGGTGGTCCTGGGCGACCTTGCGGCGAGGATCGCGACGAACGGGAAGCCGCTGTTCCTCACCCTGGCCCCCGTCGCCCCGCACAAGTCCGGCCCGTTCCCGAGCGGATTCTGCCCGTTCTCGGGGTATGCCACCGTGTGGTGTGGCTACTCGACCCCGAACTACGCGGATATGGCAGTCAAGCCTGCTCAGTGGAACATGCTCGCCAGCCTGTCCGTCTACCACGCGGCCAAGCCGTCTTTTAACCAGGCCGACGTGTCGAAGTTGCCCTTGGCCGGGCAGCGCCCGCTGATGACATCAGACAACATCGGGTGGTTCGCCAATCAGTACCGCAGCCGCTACCTATCCATGCTCCCCGTGGACGACGCCGTGGGTAAGATCGCAGCCATGCTCGGCACGTCGCCGACCGTCTGGATCTTCACTAGCGACAACGGCTGGCTTAATGCTGAGCACCGGATGAACGAGAAGATGGCGGCCTACGAGGAAGCGGCGCGGGTGCCGCTCTACATCTCCGGCCCCGGCTTCGTGCCCGGCACGGCCAAACAGCTCGTCCTCAACAATGACTTGGCCCCGACGATCCGCGATGTCGCGGGGCTCCCACCGGACCCGCTAGCCGACGGCAAGTCCCTGCTCCCCATCTTGCTAGGCCAGCCCCACCCCGGCCGGAAGCGGTTCCTGATCGAGCACTGGCTCATCCCGGCCTTGGGTGTGCTCGAGGTGCCGAACTACGCGGCACTCCGTACCGGGCCGGCCGACGCGTACCCTAACCGGCTCTATGTAGAGTACGAGGACGGCTCGCTGGAGCTTTACGACATCGAGGCCGACCCGTACCAATTGCAAAACCTGAGCGCGGACCTTGCCCGGGTATCGGAGATCACCGCTCTTCACGCCTTGCTCACGCCGCTAAAGTCGTGTGCGGCGGCATCCTGCCTCGCGGGGGAGCAGTAAGGGTGTGCTCGCGGGGAACCTGGGCAGCACGACCTTCGGCACCACCCCGCGCTTGGGGCTGCCGTCAATACGACACACCAGGCAACGGGACCATCACGTACAAAGGATTGTTCCCCCCTGCCAGGAGCGCGCTGTGGGGAAGTCGTTGTTCATTTGAGGCGCAGGAGAACCGTTGTGTGGCCCCTCAGGTCGCTCAGAAAGACGCATTCCGGCCTTTCCGCGCGTGCCAATTCCTAGGCGAAGTGAGAAATATGTACGTGACTTGGAACAGCGTGCCTCGGTCACTCAATCATCACGTCCACCCGAACTCAATTTCGTATCGTCCGGACACTTCGTGGCCGGGCGACGAGGTCACCACGGCTTGGGGACCAGAGAGTTAAAGCAGCCCCACTCAGGGTGGGGCAGTTCGCGGGAGAAGCTGCTGCTCATGAAGAAACTGTGGTTCGCGCCCATCATACTGGCCATGGTCTTCGGCTCATCTGGCGAGGTACACGCGGCCACAGCTGCCGCCGGGTACTTCCACACGGTTGTGTTGAAGAGCGACGGTACGGTATGGACCTGGGGTTACAACGGGCAGGGTCAGCTCGGGGACGGGACGACGACCACGAGGCTGCTACCGGTCCAGGTAAGTGCCCTGTCGGGAGTGACCGTGACCTCGGTTGCAGCAGGTGCCTATCACACGCTGGCGCTGACGTCGGGCGGGACGGTCTGGGCGTGGGGTTACAACGGCCAGGGTCAGCTCGGCAACGGTAACACCAACTCGCAGAGCTCTCCGGTTCAGGTCACAGGACTGAGTGCGGTCTCTGCCATCGCGTCGGGGGACCTTCACTCGATCGCGCTGAAGTCGAGCGGCGCGGTATCGACCTGGGGCTACAACGGCCTAGGCCAGCTTGGGGACGGTACGACCACGTCGCGGAGCAGCGCAACTACAGTCACAGGCATCACTGCCATTGCGATCGGCGGGGGAGGGGAGCACACCCTGGTCGTGCTTTCTGGCGGGGCCATGAAGGCTTGGGGCCAGAACGCCAATGGCCAGCTTGGGGACGGCGCCCTGACAGCGTCGGAGGTGAACCCGGTGTCCGTGAGCACGGTGACGAGCATGTCATCGACCGCCGGAGGCACTGCCTTCAGCCTGGCTCGGAAGAGCGACGGTACCGTGTGGGCTTGGGGACTGAACGCGAGTGGGCAGCTTGGGGATGGCACGCTCACACAGCGGCCAGCCCCCGTGCAACTAACGGGGATCACGAGTGTGAGTGTGATTGCCCCCGGGTCTGCGCATTCGATCAGCCTCAAGAATGACGGTACTGTTTGGACTTGGGGCGTAAACGCTAACGGCCAGCTTGGGGACGGCACGACCAACTCGAAGAGCGGCCCCGCCCAATTGACCGGCCTCCCCAGCATTGGAGCTATTGGGGCAGGCGCTGCTCACAGCGTTGCGGTCGGGACGGACGGCAGTGTGTGGTCCTGGGGCTACAACGCCTTCGGCCAGCTTGGGGACGGCACTGTGACTGACCGGTGGACCCCGGTCAAGGTAGCGGAGGCGGGGTTTGTCTGGAAGGTTGGGACGCCGATCTTCACCCCCGGGCCGGGTGTCTACTTTGCGAACCAGAGCGTCCAGCTCCTGAGTGCCACGTCGGGCGCCACCATCCGCTACACGACCGACGGCACCGACCCCGGGACTTCGGCCACGGCTACCCTCTATACCAATTCCCCCATCTCCGTCACCCTACCGATGACCCTTAGAGCCATAGCCCGGATGACCGGCCTCCCCGACAGCAACATCGCCACCGGCATCTACAACAAGGTGAGCGTCACCACGGCGGCCGCTGGGTTCTTGCACACAGTCGTGTTGAGCAGCGCAGGGACGGTGTGGGCGTGGGGTTACAACGGTCAGGGTCAGCTCGGGGACGGTACGACGACCACCAGGGTGCTGCCCGTCCAGGTAAGTGCCCTGTCTGGGGTAGTGTCGGTTGCGGCGGGTGCATATCACACGCTGGCGCTGAAGTCGGACGGCACGGTGTGGGCCTGGGGATACAACGCCTCTGGCCAACTGGGCAATGGCAACACCAACTCGCAGAGTGCTCCGGTTCAGGTCACAGGACTCACCTCGGTCTCTGCCATCGCGTCGGGTTACCTTCACTCAATCGCGCTGAAGTCGGACGGCACGGTGTGGGCCTGGGGAGACAACACGGACGGTGAGCTCGGGGATGGCACCACGACGTCGAGGAGTACTCCCGAGCACGTGACGGGTATCGCGCCTGTGAACGCGATTGGGGCAGGAGCCTACCAGACGTTTTTCATCCTGGCTGGCAGCGGCAACATGGAAGCATGCGGCTTCAATGGGAATGGCGAGCTCGGAATCGGCTCGCAGACGCAGCAGACGAGCCCTGTGCCCGTCAGTGTTGTGTCGGGCATGGCGGGTGTAGCCGGGGGTGTCTTTCACACCCTGGCGGTCAAGGGCGACGGCAGTGTTTGGACGTGGGGCTGGAACGGATACGGGGAGTTGGGAGACGGAACGATCGACCAGAACCTTTCTCCCATCGGGGTGGCGAGCCTCACCCAAATCGCGTCCGCCTCGGGGGGCGAGTTCCACTCCCTGGCCCTCTCGTCTACGGGCGCGGTATGGGCATGGGGAGACAACCTGAACGGCCAGCTCGGCGATGGCACGCTCACGGAAAGGGCCTTGCCCATCCCGGTGCCGGGTCTTCCGAGCGTTAGCGCCGTGGCGGCGGGAGCCATTCACAGCGTGGCGGTAGGAACAGACGGTTCGGTGTGGGCGTGGGGGGACAACTCGGCAGGGGAACTTGGTGACGGCACGGTCAGCGCCCATGCCTCTCCGACGAAGATCGCCGAGCCGGGCTTTGCATGGAAAGTCGGCACTCCGATCTTCAATGTTGCGCCGGGTACGTACAACGTGACTCAGAACGTGAGCATTGTGAATGCAACGCCAGGCTCCGCCATCTACTACACGACGGACGGGTCCATTCCCACCACGTCCTCTTTCCACTACACGATGGCGGTGAACATTCCCGTCTCGGAAACGCTCAACGCCAAGGCGTTCCTGGGGACCTCGAGCAGCAACTTGGCGTCGACTCTGTATACGCTGAAGGTGGGTTTCCCGACCTTCACCCCTGGAACGGGAACCTACACCTCGGCCCCAAATGTGACCCTCGGATCCAGTTCGCCCGGCTTCTCCCTCTACTACACGACCGATGGCACGACTCCCACGCTGGGCTCGATGCGGTACTCTAGTCCGCTGAACATCGGCACGACGACGACCCTCAAGGCCGTAGGTTTCATCACCGGGTGGACGCAAAGCGACGTGGGCAGTGCAACCTACACGATGAATTTCGGGACGCTCGGGACACCACTGCTCAATCCGGGCACCGGCACCTATACCTCTCCGCAGACCCTGACCATGACAGCGGGGACGGGAACGACGATCCGATATACGACGGACGGGTCGACGCCGACGGCTGGGTCGACGGCCTACTCGCCGTCACCGCCGCTTTCCCTCTTGCAGACGACGACGATCAACGCGGCCGCGTTCCAGACGAACTACGCGACCAGCCCAGTCGCGACCTCGACCTACACCCTCCAGGTGGCAACGCCGACCTTCAGCCTGGCCGCGGGCAGTTATGCCGCTGGTACGACTGTGACGGTCAGCTGCTCAACGCCTGGCGTTACGATCACCTACACCACCAATGGCGTCGACCCGACACTGAACAACACTCCAATAGCCTCCGGCGGGACTCTGGTCCTCGGGAACTTCACCCTTAAGGCCAAGGCGTGGGGCACCAGCACGCTTCCGAGCGTGGTTCAGAGCGCGGCCTATACCGTGACCGGCCAGTGGGTGCCCGGGGCTTTGTCGGCAGGACGGACCTTATCGCTCCTATTGAGGACCGACGGCACCGTTTGGTGGTGGGGAAACAACTCGCTCTCGCCGGTGCAGGTCCCGGTTCTCGCGGGCGTGATTGCCGTCTCCGCAGGGAACACCCACTCTCTCGCCCTGGAGAGCGACGGCAGTGTTTGGGCGTGGGGGGCCAACGAAAGCGGACAGCTCGGGGATGGCACAACAACCAACAACAACACGCCCAGAAGGGTCCCTGGGCTCACCATGGGATTTGTGGCCATCTCAGCGGGTTACTCCTTCAGCTTGGCCGCCAAGAGCGATGGGACCGTGTTCGCCTGGGGACTGAACCAGTCCTACCAACTAGGTGACGGCACGACAACTCAAAGGAACTCTCCCATCTCCTGGGGGCCGTCGGGCGTCATCACCGGCTTGGCCGCAGGGCAAAGCCATTCTTTGGCGGTGAAGGCGGACGGGACGGTCTGGGCTTGGGGCGACAACACGCATGGCCAGCTGGGGGACGGGACGACGACACAACGGCCCACCGCCGTTCAGGTCATTGGCCTCACGGGAGCAGTGGGGGTGGGGACGAGGACATCTTCGTCTGTCGCTCTTCTGAGCGATGGCAGCGTCTTTGGTTGGGGGGACGACTCCCTCGGCCAGCTCGGGGACGGCGCGCAGATCGATCCCAGGATCGCGCCTGTGCAAACCGTCGGGATCATTGCGAAGGCAAATGGCGTTGGGTACGACCACGCTGCGGCCGTGCAGACCGACGGGTCCGTGTGGACGTGGGGCCTCAATACGTTGGGCCAGCTCGGAACCGGGGCGACACCCAGCTTCAGCAGTGTGCCCATCTCCGTCCCCGGACTTTCCGGGGCCGCGGCGATCACGGCCGGAAACTACCATGTCGTCGCCCTGACCTCCGACGGCACGGTATGGGCGTGGGGAGACAACGACAACGGACAGCTGGGAGACGGCACGACCGTGATGCGGCTCTCCCCCGTGAAGGTCACCGAGACTGGATTTGCCTGGAAGGTGGGTACACCGACTCTGGACGTCGCTTCGGGCACATACACCTCGAGTCCGGTCGTGAAGGTCTCCTGCTCGACTTCAGGGGCGACCATCTACTACACGACGAACGGGAACGACCCCACCACAGGCGATGCCATGGTGGCTTCGGGCGGGACGGTCACGGTCAGTCAGAGCCTCACGCTGAAGGCAAAGGCCTTCATGACCAGTCTCTCCCCGAGCAACGTTGCGGCCTCGTTCTATGTACTGCAGGTCATGGCCCCCGTTATGACCCCTGGGGGTGGGAGTTACCCGGCGACTCAGGGTGTGAACATCACATCGACCACGGGCGCGACCATCCGCTATTCGACAGACGGGACTGATCCCACGAACGGGAACACATACACGGGGCAGATTGCGGTCAATACGAGCGAGACTTTGAAGGCGAAGGCCACCTTGACCGGCTGGACGGATAGCACGATCACGGCGGCGACGTACGTCCTCAACCTCGGGACGCTGGCGGCACCCACGATGACCCCCACCGCGGGGACCTCCATCACGTCTCAGGCGGTCACGATGTCGGCTCCCGGCGCCACCACCATCACCTACACGACCGATGGGTCAACGCCCACGGGCTCATCCTCGGTTTACACCAATCCGATCACCCTCACCGCCACGACTACGCTCAATGCCGTCGCGTTCAAGCCCCCCGATTGGACGCCGAGCCCGGTCACCAGCAACGTCTATACCATCCAGGCCGCGGCACCGGTGATCAACCCTGGTGGTGGGAGCTACGCGGCCGGACAGGGGATCACGATTTCGACGACGACGCCGGGAGCGACGATCTACTACACCACTAACGGCAACAACCCTACGACGAGCGACGGCACGCTCGCTTCGGGTGTCAGCCTCGTTCTCGAGGCGGGCTTCACCTTGAAGGCGGCAGCCTTCAAGACGGGATTGACAGCAAGCGCCGTCGCCACTGCTGTCTTCACCGTAGCCGGCCAGCTTACGGGGAGAGTCGTAGCTGCGGGTGACAACCACTCGTTCGCGGTGACGACGAACGGAACCCTCTGGGACTGGGGTTATAACGCCTCGGGCCAGCTCGGCACCACGAACCCGAGCACGATCCCCGGGCAGGTGACGACCCCGTCGGCCGTCTTGGCCGTCGCGGGCGGCACGTGGCATAGCCTGATGCTTGACACGAGCGGGAACCTCTGGGCCACCGGGGCCAACGGCAGCGGCCAGCTGGGTACGGACTACCCCAACCAGCACGCGACCCCGGTCCAGGTAATGAGCTCAGTCACAGCGATAGCAGCAGGGCCGAACTTCAGCCTCGCTGTGACGAGCAACGGGAACGTGTATGCGTGGGGGGACAACCACCATGGCCAGCTGGGTACGGACTACCCCAACCAGCACGCGACTCCCGTCCAGGTAAGTGGCCTCGTGAACGTCGTCGCGGTCGCGGCGGGGCAGTATCACTCCCTCGCTATGACGAGCAACGGGAGCGTGTATGCGTGGGGGGACAACACCTACGGCCAGCTGGGGGATGGCACGACGACGCAGAGGACCGCGCCGGTACTGGTACAAGCAACGGGGACAATTTCGGGGAACAACCTCACTGGAGTGAAGGCAATCGCGGCCGGGTACTGGCACAGCATGGCTTTAAAAACGGACGGGACGATCTGGGGCTGGGGATACAACGGCTACGGCCAGCTGGGGGACGGGACGACGGCGGCGCAGCGTCTCAACCCGGCGCAAGCGACTGGCCTCACGGGTTACCTTGCGATCGCCTCCGAGTCAGGTGCTCAGCACAGCCTCGCCGTGGGGCCAGACGGGACGGTGTGGGCCTGGGGATACGACTACTACGGACAGCTCGGCAACGGCGGAGCAGACGCCAACGCGCACCCGACGCCGACCCAGGTCTCCGGCCTCGAGGGAGTGGTCGGGGTCGGCGCCGGCGCTGGTCACAGCCTTGCCGTGACGAACGATGGGAGTGTCTGGTCGTGGGGATACAACGGCTACGGCCAGCTGGGTGACGGGACGACGTCGCCGAGGACCGTTCCAGTTCGGGTGAGCCAGTCGAGCTTCAACTGGCAGGTCGGCACACCTTACTTCGACCAATCCACCGGCACCTATACAAGGAACCTGAGCGTGAAGGTTACGTGCGACACGCCGGGAGCGACGATCAACTACACGACGAACGGCAACAACCCCACTACGGGTGATCAGACGGTAGCCTCCGGCGGGACCGTTTCCGTCAACCAGGGCCTCACGCTCAAAGCGTTCGCCTGGAAGAACTTGATGGCCACGAGCGCAGTCGCCACAGCCACCTACACGATGTCTATCTCTTCTGTCACGGCCACCCCCGGTTCGGGATCCTACTACGCGCCGCCACCGCAGGGGGTTAGCCTCGCGACGGCCCCGCTCGCCCAAGGGGCCTCCATTTACTACACGACCAATGGCATGACTCCGTCGAACTCCTCGACGCCCTATACCGGGCCGATTCAAATCACCGGCACGATGACCCTTGCGGCCATTGCCTACGAGACGGGTTGGACGACAAGCGGCGCCTTCTTTATCCTTTACAGCTTCCAGGTGGCGACTCCGACCTTCATTCCGGCCGGAGGGAGCTTCACGTCGCCCCAGACGGTCACGGTCTCCTCGATTAGTCCGGGCGCCACCATCCGCTACACGACGGATGGCAGCGAGCCGACCCTGGAAAGCCCGACCGTCGGCCCCGCGGGCACGGTCACCATCAGTGGAACGGCGACTCTGAAAGCCAAAGGCTGGGAGAACGGTTGGACACCGAGCGCCACGGGCATCACCGACTTCATGATGGTTTCCGGGACCGCGGTGGCTCCGATCATGAATCCCCCCGCCGGGCCCTACACCACGACCCAGAGCGTGATCCTGACCACGTCAACGACCGGAGCGGCCATCCGCTACACCCTCGACGGCACGGATCCGACACTCACGTCCAGGCTTTTCACCACGCCCGTGCCCATCACGGGCACCACCACCCTCAAGGCCAAGACGTTCCGGCCGGACTACCAGCCGAGTCCGACGGCCACCGCCATCTACACGCTCGGACTGGCGACGGTGGCGACACCCGTGTTCAGTCCGCCTGGCGGGTTCTATCCGGCCGGACAGACCGTGACGATCACCTGCGCCACGTCGGGCGCCACGATCCATTACACGACCACCGGAGTCGACCCCACAACGGGTGATCCGACGATCGCGTCTGGGGGCACCGTCGCGGTCACCTCATCCATGTCGCTCAAGGCGAAAGCATGGGGCACTCCTCCTGCGAGCGCCGTGCAGCGGGGCGACTACGTCCTGACCGGAGCAGTCGCGGCGGGCTTCTCACATTCTTTGGCGCTGAAGTCGGACGGTACGATCTGGGCCTGGGGAGACAACACCTACGGAGAGCTCGGCACGAACGATGCCCCCACGCAGCACTCGACCCCCTTCCAAGTGAGCCAAGCGACCGGCCTCACGGCGGCGGTGGCCATCTCCAGCGGCACGAACTTCAGTCTGGCGGTCAAGTCGGGGGGGACTGCCTGGGCGTGGGGATACAACTTCAACGGGCAGCTGGGTGATAACACGACGACACAGAGGAACGCTCCGGTGCAGGTGAGCGGCCTCGCGAACGTCGTCGCGGTCGCTGCGGGCTACAACCACGGCCTGGCCCTAACGGGCAGCGGAACTGTATGGGCGTGGGGAAACAACTCCAGCTACCAGCTGGGTGACGGGACGACGACACAGAGGAACGCTCCCGTCCAGGTGGGTCAGGCCCCGAGCAACTGGCTCACGGGTGTCGTGGCTGTCGCGGCCGGGGATACCTTCAGTGTTGCGGTCAAGAGCGACGGAAGCGTGTGGACTTGGGGAACTGGCGGGTCCACAGGTTCGCTGGGGGCGGGAACGACAACTGTGAGCCCCTTGCCCATTCCGGCCAGCGGGCTCACGGGTGCCGTGGCCGTGTCGGCACGAGCTGCCAACGCGGTCGCACTCAAGACGGACGGGATGCCGACGGGAACAGTGTGGGCTTGGGGGTCCAACAGCTACGGCACGATAGGAGACGGTGGTACGACGAGCGCCCCCGTCCCCGTGAAGGGATTGACGGCGGCGATTGCGATCGCCCAGGGAGGGCTCCACACCCACGCTCTCAGGAGCGACGGCACGGGATCGGACACGATCTGGGCCTGGGGATCGAACTCTTTAGGCCAGATCGGGGACGACGCCATGGCGCCGAACCAGTATTCGCCCATCGGAATCAACCTCCTCAGCAACGTCGTGGCGATCTCGGCGGGAACGAGTCACTCCTTGGCGATCACGCGGGACGGGAACGTCTGGGCATGGGGGAATGGCGGCTCTGGCCAGCTCGGCAATGGCGTCCCAGGGAATTCCCCGATTCCCATCCTCGTAGGCGGTCTTAGCCTCGCGAACAACTCCTGGCTCCTGGCGGACCCGGACCACGACGGGCTGACGACGGGACAGGAGCTCGAGATCGGAACCGATCCTCTCAACCCCGACACCAACGGAGACGGGATCCCGGACGGGCTGGAGGTTCGGATGGGCCTGAGCCCCACCAACATGGACATGGACGGCGACGGCCTCTTGAACCCGGTCGAGCTCGCCATCGGGACGAACCCCTTCAACCCCGACACGGACGGGGACGGGGTGCTGGACGGCCAGGACTGCTTCCCTCTCGATCCCACCCGGTGGCAATGCCCCGTCCCGAACCCCACAGATCACACTGCTCCCGTCATCACCCTGACGTACCCAACAAACGCGACGCTCATCAGCCATAACCCGTAACGCATGGAGCCGAGGGAGAACGTACTCATGAAGAGTCGAGAGCGGTCACTGTTGAAGAGGGAGAGTCGGTCTTCATGGATGTTCCGAGCCGTAGCTCGGGCGGTCGTGCCCGGTCAGGTCCTATTATCCGTCCTGATAGCCTCGGCTTCAGCGGTCGATAAGGACCAGACTCCAGCACCGCCTAAGGTCAACCGGACGGTCCCGAAGGTCACCCCGCCCCCGGCGATGCCCGTCTTCTCCGCGCAGCCCACCGAGGAAGAGATCTTCCGAGCCCGAGTCTTCGAAGAGCCGCTCGTTCCCCTCAGGACCCGGCCCAGCCCTGAAGAGAACAAGGCTCTCTCGCAGGTGCTCATGTCCTACCTCACGCTGGGAAGGGATCAAGGGCCACCAGCCCTCGAGGCCTTTCTGGAGGCGCATCCGGTGTCGCCATGGCGGGCGTCGCTTTTGACCTCGCTCGGCCTCGTTTACCGCAGGACAGGCTACTACTCCCGAGCGCTCTTGGCTTGGGAGGAGGCGTGGGCGCTGGCGAAAGGGGAGACGGAACCCAAGGGGCAGGCGGTGGGGGACCGGGCCGCAGGCGAGCTTGCGACTCTGAACGCCCGCTTGGGGCGGGTGGAGCCTCTCGAGGCTCTCCTGGACGAGGTGAGCCACCGCAGCATGCACGGCTCGGCCGCCCAGAAAATCGCCCAGGCCAAGCAAAGCCTGACCCTCATGCAAAAAGTTCCCGCCGTTTCCTTCCGCTGCGGCCCCCTCGCCCTTAACCAGGTGCTGGCCCTCTCCCGGGCGGACCACTCTCCCGACCCCACGGTTGCGGCGTTCCCCTCGACACGCCAGGGGACGTCGCTCCTGCAACTCAAGGATCTGGCCGAGAAGGTGGGGACGGCCGTCATGATGGCCAAACGGGAGGGGGATGCCGAGATTGTCATGCCCGCCGTGGCGCACTGGAAAGCCGGTCATTTTGCGGCTCTCATCCGAAGGGAAGGGAGCCTCTTCCTCGTGGTCGACCCCACATTCGGCGACGCGATCTGGATGAGCCGCAAGGCGCTGAACGACGAGTCGACGGGGTATTTCCTGATCGCTGCTCCGATCCCCACCGGCTGGCGGGAGGTGGGCGACGCAGAAGGGGCCAAGGTGTGGGGCAAAGGAGCCAACCCTGGACTGGGGCCATCCTATTTCGCTTCGACCAACTCGACCTCGGGGGGTAACTCTTGTAATTGCTCGGGCATGGCCACCTACCGTTTTCACACGATGCTTCAGAACCTCAACATCACGGACACTCCGGTGGGATATACGCCTCCCCTCGGCCCCTCAGTGTCGTTTGACGTTTCGTACAACAGCAAGGAGTCGTATCAGCCGCAGACCTTCACTTATTCGAACCTGGGGCCTAACTGGACCTTTACTTGGCTCTCCTACATCCAGGACGACCCTGCGAATCTCGGGGCCGACGTCACTCGTTACGTGGGTGGGGGAGGCGTTGAGTACTCGAACGGGTATAACGCGACGACGCAGAGCTACGCGCCCGAGTACGCTAGCCACGGCATCATTGTTCTCATCTCACCTCCCAACTCTCCCATCAGCTACCAGCGCCAGCTTCCCGACGGGTCGGTCGAGGTATATGCCCTACTCGACCCATTGCCTTTGCACCGCAAAGTCTTCATGACCAGCCGGCAAGACGCCGCCGGGAACACGCTTACTTTCACCTACGACGCCAGCTTCCGATTGGTTGCAGCCACGGACGCTATAGGCCAGGTCACGACCGTTGCCTACCAGAATGCCGCCGATGCCCTCAAGATCACGAGCGTGACAGACCCTTTCGGACGATCGGCTCAGTTCCAGTACAATTCCTTGGGCCTGCTCACTTCCATCACCGATGTCATCGGCATCACCTCAAGCTTTAGCTACGAAGCGAACGATTTCATCTCGGCGATGACGACCCCTTACGGGACGACGCGCTTCACCCTTGGAAGCTACGCTAACGCCAATATCTTCCTTTGGATCCAGGCGACCGACCCCCTGGGGGGCACGGAGCGACTGGTCTTCATCACCGGATGGGCCCTCGGAGGGAGTAACGGTTTGCCCGCGAACGTGATTCCTGACACAGAGCCGGACTCGAACGTGCCCCCGGGTTTCGCTACCTACAACAAGGGGCTCAACGCCGCGGCGAGTGTCTTCTTCAGCAAGCGGGCCATGAGTCTATCGGGCGGGAACGACTTCACCATGGGGAAGATCACCACTTGGCTAATGGAAGGTGGTCTCGCGGCCTCCGATACGAAGCACAGCGAGGTCGCTCCCCTCGAAAACCGGGTCTGGTACCTCTATCCCGGCCAGCCACCGGTGCAGATAGCTCAAGAAGCGCAGAAGCCTTACGTCGTCATTGGAATCGCCAACCAGCCCAGCACGGTGGCTCGGGTGCTGGACGATGGCTCGTCGCAAGCCTACCGCTATGACAACAACTCCTTGGGACACGGGACGAGAGTGACCGATCCCCTGGGACGGACCACGTCCTATCTGTACGACACGAACGGGATAGACCTCCTCCAGGCCCGCCAGGCGAGCGGCCAAAAGTCAGAGCTGCTTCCAAGCTCCACCTATAATTCCCATCACCAGCCGCTGACCGCGACAGACATTTCCGGGCAGACGACGAACTACACCTACAATGGTCGAGGACAGGTCCTGACCATGACCACGCCGCCACGGGCAGGGATCACAGAGAACCGAACCACGAGCTACGCATACGACGCCAACGGGTACCTGCAGACCGTCACGGGTCCAGCAGCAGGGGCAACGACGACCTATACCTACGATGGCTTCGGGCGCGTCCGCACTGTCACCAACTCGGACAATTACACGCTCACATACGACTATGATGCCCTCGATCGGACAACCAAGGTCACCTATCCCGACGCTACGTACGAACTGACGGTATATAACTTCCTGGATGCCCAGGACCAGCGAGACCGCCTCGGGAGGTGGACCCACACGTATCATGACGCGCTCAGAAGAGTGGCGCTGGTCCGGGACGCTCTGGGGCAGGCGACCACATACCAGTGGTGCTCGTGCGGGAGCCTGGACGCGATCATCGATGCCAACGGGAACACAACGAGCTGGAGCCGCGATTCGCAAGGGAGAGTCACGACCGAAACCAGGGCGGACAACGCTCAGTTTCACTACATGTACGAGAACACAACGAGCCGACTCCTTCAGATGACCGACCCCTTGAACCAGGTCAAGGGATACCAGTACTTCCTCGACAACAACCTGAAGCAGATCACCTATACGAGCGCCGTGAACGCCACGCCGAGCGTGAGCTACACCTACGATCCCGTCTACAACCGGATCGCGACGATGACGGACGGGACGGGAACGACCACCTATATCTACAATCCGGTGACGAACCCTCCGGCCCTGGGGGCCGGGCTTCTCGCCAGTGTCTCGACGACTGCTCTCACGAATGCGACCGTTACTTACACCTACGACGAGCTGGGGCGGGTGGCAAGTCATGGCCTCTCGGCTTTTGCAGTGACCAACTCCTACGACGCGCTCGGTCGGCTGGCCACAGAAGCGAACCCGGTAGGGACCTTCACGTTCCGTTACGACGGGGTCACGGGACGTCCCCTAACGCTCACGTACCCCAACAATCAAGTCGGGCAGTACAGTTATTTCCCGAACTCCGGGGACCGTAGGCTTCAGCAGATCACGAACCTCAACCCCTCCAGTGCTACAATCTCCCAGTATGGCTACACATACGACCCGGAGGGGAACATCTCGACCTGGTCGCAGCAGGTGGGCTCAGGCACACCCAAGGTGTATGGTTTTGGCTACGACTCCGATAACGAAGTCAAGACGGCGCAGGTCACGGGACCGACTCCTCTGCCCGTGCCGAGCCGGTATGGTTACACGTACGACGCCGTGGGCAATCGAGGGGGAGTGCAGCTGGACGATACACCCGCCGCGGCCAGCTACAACAACCGGAACGAGCTCACGTCACAGCAAGGAGGGGTGGGTCCACTGCTTTTCCAGGGGACGCTCAACAAGCCGGCGACGGTCACCGTACAGGGGCAGCCGAGCGCGGTGTCTTCGACGAACGCCTTCAGCGGGCAGGCCCAGGTGCCCGCGGGCACGAGCAACATAGTGGTCACGGCCACAGACGCGAGCGGGAACACGCGCACGAATACCTACCAAGTGACAGTGTCGGGGGGGGCGGCGACCTACACCTATGACCTAAACGGAAACCAGAAAAGCAAGACCAGCGGTGGCGTCACGACTAGCTACGACTGGGACGCCGAAAACAGACTCCTCGACGTCAAACAGGGAACCACGACCCTCGCCAGCTTTGTCTACGCTGGCACGGGGAGAAGGTTCCAGAAGGTCGCAGGAGGCGCTACCCACACCTACGTCTATGATGGCGCAGACATCATCGAGGAGCGGCTCTCTAGTGGCCAGACTTACGACTACGTCCAAGGGCCAGGCGTCGACCGGCCGCTCGCCGTGAGAGACCAAGCGAGCGTCGTAAGCTACTACCTCGCCGACCACCTTGGAAGCATCGTACAGGTGACCAATAGCACCGGCACGGTGACGCTCTCCCGGGACTACGATCCCTTCGGGAACCCCCTCGCAGGGGCAGCGACTGCGGGATTTGCCTTCACAGGTCGCGAGTGGGACCCCGAATCAAACCTCTATTACTACAGAGCTAGATACTACGATCCCTCGCTAGCGCGGTTTTTTAGCGAAGACAAGGCCAGAACCAAGGCCGGCAACTCGTACAGCTACGTTGCAAACAATCCATTGACGAGGACCGATCCATCCGGTCTGGTGGAGGTCAATCTCTTCAAGGCGGAGCCCTTGCACAGCCTCGCAGCGAACTGCAAGAGTCAACCCGGGGTCTTCGTTATTGCAGGTCATGGCTTCCCCGGGTTCATGTTGGATGAATACCTCCCCGCTCTCCTGGATCCCGGCGCCGTCGCGAGGCGAATCAAGGGCTCTCCAGGCTGGAAATCGCAGGTGTTGCCAGGATGCGATAAGCCGTGCAAGGTGATCATTATTGGCTGTAACGTGGGGACCGGCGATGGCTCACTTGCCCAACAGGTCGCGAACAACTTGGATGTGGAAGTAGCCGGCATTTCTGGAGGTGACGGATTGTGGCACGTGAACGGCCAGGGTGGGTACTGCGGGTTGGAGCCAGAGCAGGGGGCCTTCTGGAAGAACTTCAAGCCCAGGAAATAGCTACAGTGAGTTCTCACTGCCGCCGCCGTGCGGCCTCTGCGATGCTCTGCCGGAGCCTATTCACCATCGTTGGCGCCTCGCTCTTTGCTTGCGATGTAGCGGTTGCCGATGATTCCACCTTGGCCGCTGCCGTGGCTCGGGATCGCGCGCAATTCGCGCTACTCGCGGAGGCAAAGCCTCCCTTCGAGCCATTGAGTGGAAGCTCACCTGTCTACGCTCAGCGTGTAGAGGACCGAATCCAGAATCTCAGGAAGCACGCAACACCGCAAGGCGGAGTGGAGTCCCTTGGCTTGCCGGGCCTTTTCAAGATCGTGCCGCCAGCGGTGCTTATCGGTGCGTCAACGGCTGAACGGATTCGTACCATACTGGCGGCGCCGGAGTCATACGAGCCGGAGGTACGTTCCACGTGCGTGTTCTCGGCGGTGGCTGCGTTCTCGTTCCCCACGCGTGCTGAGCTCCTGGTTATCGTTAGCAGTGCTTGTCATCAAGTAGCATTTGCAAAGGGCGACACGTTGCTCGGCACGTGGGTCATGAAGCAGGAAGCCGCCCAGAAGCTCTTCGCGATTGTAGGCGATGTCCTCCCCGCACCCACAGTTAAGGGTAACCATTGTGCGCCCCGTTAATGCGACCCCAACCTAGGAAGATTCCCTAGCGAAGATCCCGCGTCACAGCCCGGTGTTGGGAGCCTATTCATATACGCGGCAAACAGCCCAGCCAGGCTATCAGGTCCGTTTGGGCTCAAGCCCAGAGACCCCTTCTGGACAGCGAGGATGCCGTCAATAGACACATACCAATTCATCGCCGATCACGACTCGGACTACAAGTGGGATGCGTGGGAATACGGTGGAATGGTTTGTCAAGCTCTAAGGTGGCTGCATTTGCTGCACTCAACCGATTACCGACCGTCATCACGGCGATGTGGAACCGAGGGAAAGCCCCTGCAAGAACGGAATGAAGGAAGTTGGTTGGTACCACACTCATCCACCCGATTCGTTGCCGGGTTTCTCCGCCGCGGATAGGTTCAGGTCGAGTCCGTCACAGGACAACGTCCCGGGGTATGCGCTCCAGACTTCGGATGGGAAGGTGCTGAAGTACGTTTGGGCGCGAGGCTCCAAGGCCTACTCGATAATCGGCCAAGTCAGGATTCCGAAGCTGAAGTGAGCCGCCGCAGGCGCGGCCGCTGTCGTCCATTGGAGGCGAGATTTGCGGGTTGATCTTAGTGTTGCGATTCTCTTGACCTTTTTCTCGGTCCCGTCCGGCCGCGTAGGGCGGGATGATCACGTCGCGAGAGTGTCGATGGTCGAGCTCATCGCGTCGCCGGGAGCGTGGGACGGCAAACTTGTTCGAGTTCAAGGGCTTTGTCACGTCGAGTTTGAAGATTCAGGGCTCTATTTGCCTCGAGAGGACTCTGATTCGATGAATTCTTTGAACGCGTTGTGGCTTGAGATCGATCCCGCCCGCTACAAGGAATTGAATGAACCTTTTGTGGTTGTCGAGGGTAAGTTCGAGGCTGAACACAACGATCATGTGGGCCGCTGGAGCGGTACCATTCGCGACGTTACTAAGGTATTGAAGCTGCCACGGAGATCCAAGCTGTAGTTGCCAGCGTCGGCCGAGGGTGTGGGGCAAGGGAGGTGCCGCGCCCCCTGCCCCCCCATGCCCTGGTTTTCCCCCTTGGGGCGAGCGAGTATTTCCGCGCCCGCTACTATGGGTGCGTTCTTCCTTCTGAAGAGTTGTCTCGCGACTTAGGAGGGAAGCTTCTGAGAGGCTGCTGGTCTACTCCTCCGGCAAAACCGGCAACCTAGGTCGCGTGCCGCTTGGCCGGCGTCTTACGGACGTGCTGGCGCTTGATCCCCAGCCGGCCGATGCGCAGGTAGATGGTACGCCGCGTCACTCCCAGAGCCCTGGCAACCCGGGAGATGTTCCATTCATGCCGTTCGAACATAAGGAGGAGCTGGTCACGCATGACTTCATCTATGGTTGTCTCCTCGAGATAGCTTGCGACGGTTGGACTGTGCCGCAGCGCCCCCGTAATGGCTGGCGTGGCAAGGCGCGCCAGTTGCACGATCGCCTTCAGCTGACCCTTCTTAAGGGGCGCAGGGCAATCTACGTACAAGAGCCCTTCTAGGCTCTCCCCGATTCTCATTGGGACAACATACGCGGCTGTCGCCCCGCCCACGAGCGCGGCTCGCGCTTCCGGCGGGCCGGTGGTGTCCTCAGTGAAGGTGACCACTTCGCCATTCTCAAGCGCTTCGCGGCGCCGCGACCAGGCGTAGGCCACGAAGTCCAGCACCGGTTGATCCGTCCCCCGGGAACAGAACAAGCGCACCCGGTCTTGTTCCCGCACAAACATCGCGCTCCTCAGAACATGCAGCTCCGTCCTCACGAGGGAGAGGATCCGCTCCGCGAACCTCTGCGGTTGCGTCGCGGTTATCACGTCCCCCAACCCGCCTACTACCTCCCAAGATCTCAAAGCCCCACCTCCCTCTTGGGTGCGATCCTACCACCATGTGGATACGGGTCAATCAAAGAAGTTACGTGAGAGGAGTCCTCTCGTTCGAATCAAACGTCATCTGTTCACCTTGGTAGACATTTATCGCTCCCGTCAGATCCTCGGATCGTCCCTCAGCCCGCCCGAGCACCGATTGGAGGTGACGCCAGCCAAGTTGATGCGCGAGACTTGTATCCTTGAGTACCCAACAAGTGTATCCTTGCGCCCTCGGAGGCTCTGGAAAGGGCCACGCAGGAGGTGCACAATGCCTTTCGTCTTCGTGCTTTGGCTGGCGTTGCTCTTTGGGGGTTCAGGACCTTGGGACAACTCGAAGGTCATCGGTGCCAAGGACGGAGGAAGCGGGATCCCACCCGTCAAAGGGCCGGATCAAGGCAGCGGCATCCTGTTCAAGGCGCTCGACGGAGGGAGCGGAATCCCGCCTGTCCGCTGATAGGACCGCTCCGGGTGTCGGGTGGCATCTGTCCACCCAACCCCCAGTAGAGACCTCGTGGCGCCAGCACAGTATGCCCTCACGATCTGCGCCGTCGTCATCGTGGCGGGCACGCTCTGCGGCTTCATTGGTCGGCGCCTCTATCGGGCCTGCTCGTTCTTCGCCGTCTACCTCGCCGCCGTCTTTGTAGGGGAGCTCCTCATCCTCCTTCGGCCCGAGACTTTCTACCAGTGGAGCTTCTGGCAGGCCAAGGAGACCCTCTATGCCGTCCTCAAGCTCGCTATGGCATTCGAGCTTGGATACCGCAATCTTGGACGGCTGCCGGGCGCTAAGCGCACTGCCTGGCGCCTTGCTGCCGCCACTGTTGCGGGAACGCTCGTCGCATTGCTTCTTCCGGCCCGTGCTGCTGAGTACGCCCTCGATGCCGCTGACATCCAAGCCCGCCTCACCAATGGGACCATTCTCGTCTTGATGTCCATTTGGGGCGCCGTCCTCTGGTACCGAGTCCCTCTCCACTGGCTACACCGCGCGATTCTTTGCGGTCTCGTCCCTTATCTTGTGATCTTCACCTTGGTTCTGGGGTTACTCGTGACCGTCGGCCCAGATTTCCGCGACCTCGCCTCTCATACAGCGGGCCTCGCATATGACGCGCTTCTCATCTATTGGCTGTGGGAAGTCTGGCGGTTCCACGCAGCGTCAGAGGATCGCGCGGGAGTCCTGGGCCGACTGCAGCCTTGGCGCAGAGCTCTCTAGCCATGCTGTGGATCCTCGTTCTCGCCATCGTGTTTCTACTGCTTACGCCCGTGTTCTTGTATCTCACTGGCCGACGTCAAGAGCAACAGGTCGAAAAGGAGTGGGAACTTCTCCTCACGCAGCGAGGCACCAAAGAGATCGCGACCGCAACGGAGCGAGTTAACTCACAACTCGCAGTGATCGATTGGGCGTATGACCGCGCGGGGGCCGCGCAGGAGCGCGGGCAAACCCAGCAGGCCTTAGACCTTTTCAGGATCGGGTGCGAGCTCATCGAGGATCACTGCCCCACGATGCTGCATTGCTTGGGGGCTCTGGCCGCGCTCTCCCGGATGGCCTCGGCCATGGCCCCGAGCCGGCCGCTTCGTCCATCGCGCTTCCAGCTCCGTGAGCTGGCCCACCTCGCCCTCCTCAACCAGTTCCTGCACCACCTCCTTGTCACTACACGCGAGCGATTCCGGTTGAGGGTCGCGATACTCGTTAGGGGCTTCAGAACGCTCATGCGCATCGTGACGGCGTCCCGCACGAGAATCGAACGGTCGGAATCGGAAGGCGTTGCCGACATTAGAGAAGCGCTCGCCGCGCGGCACGACGTCCGGAGCCTGACTGACGAGACCCTCGAGACGTTCCGACTGCTAATTCTTTCGCTCGAAGCTGAGGAGAAGCAGACCCGCTCGCCCTAACGACCCCCCCACAAGCACCAATTAGGCTTTCAAGCTAAGCCCTTCGGTCAAGTCTGCAGCGCGCTGCGGTGGCGATCTAGCTTCTGCAGCGGACAACGAGCACACCCATCGCTCAGCCCGGGCTCCGTGGCGGTCTCGCTCGCGCTTCCTCATTGTCCCAAGTGGCCCCTCTCACGGGTGAAGGAGGTCCGCAAGTATCAAAGTCAGCCGTGAACGCGGCGGCGGGAGTGATAGTTGAGGTAAGCCGCTGCCAGTCGCGGACAGGGTCGGTAGGCAGGGATTGGGCATTTCATGAGCACCTTGACCTTCCAAAACACAAAGACTGGGCACCAAACACTCACCTCGGTAGTTGTAGGTTTCTGTTTGAGTGGACCAGAGAGACGGTTAAATGCTCCAGCCCTTCATCGACAACCTATAGGAGTGGTGAGTGGGAGAATGCCAGACATCGGGACACTTCAGGGTTCGCCTGCAGACGAACAGCATCAGGACTGAAGCTCTCAGGAGGTGTCTGGATGAAACCCAGCCGCGAGACCATACGCCGGGGCTTGATTCTCGTCACGCTCCTGTTTCTAGCGTACCTACTTCTCTGGCGCCAGCATCCGCGACTTCCAGAGTTCTCCCCCCCACCGAACCCGGGCACGGGGGAGGACGGGTCCCCGCGCTCAGAGAGAGGAGCACAGTGACTAACAAGAGGCAGCGCCCTTGGGCCGGTGGGGAAGTCGCCATGCTCTTGCTGGCTCTAGGCTTCATCGCGTTCCTGGTACTCCTTCTGCCACCACAGGTACTCGCTCAGTCGCCGTGGGAGTCGTCCGCGCAGAAGCTCCAGACGGCGTTCACCGGACCTATCGCGAAGGCCCTCTCGCTCGTCGCCATCGTCGTGGGGGGGCTCATGTTCGCCTACGGCGAGGGCCAGGGGAAGAAGGTCGTCGCGGGGATCGTCTTTGGCGTCGGCATGGCCGTAGGGGCCATGAACTTCCTGGCCTGGCTCTTCTAGGGGATCAGTCATGCGCCGATCCCCCGTCTACAAGGCCATCAACAAGCCCCTGACCATCATGGGGGTCGACCGCCGTCTCTTCTTCGCCGCCATGAGCCTCGGGGCGGGTATCTGGAACATGTTCAACACGATCAGCGGGGCCCTCACCGCGCTCACTGTCGCCGTCCTCATTGGCCGCTGGATCACGCAAACCGATCCCCAGCTCCCGCGGATCGTCCTCAACTCCGGGGCCTTCAGGGATGAGTACGACCCCGCTAAGAGCGATTGACGCCATGTTGAACGTTGCCCGGCTCGTGAAGCCGTGGAGAGAGAGCGGGGCCCTTCATTCCCACTTTCCGTGGTGGGGGTTTGTGGACGACCACACGCTTCTCACGAAGGGGGGGGACGTGGCCTCTTTCATCCACGTCCCCGGCATCGATTTCGAATGCATCGGCCAGGGGGAGCTCGACGCCTACACCAAGCGGTTCGAGGCTGCGCTCAAGCTCGTCGAGCCCTCCTGGCGCCTCTACCAGATCCTCTTCCGCCACAACGACCCCGTGGTCCCGCACCGCGAGTACCCGGACAAGGTCGTGAGCGCCGCCATGGGGGCCCGGGCCGCCCACTTCGCCCGGAGGGCCAAAGAGCTTTACAGCCTCGACGTCTACTACGTCCTCATGCACGAGGTGCAGCGCAAGGGCGCCCTGGGCCTCGCTTCCCGCGTCGAGGCTGCCTTCAAGACGGAGAAGCGAGCTGACCTCATCGAGCGTGAGATCGACCAGGCATCCCTCCGGCTCCGGGACCGCCGGCGGAACCTGCTCGCCCAGCTCTCCGATTTCCTCCCCGCGCGAGTGCTCGACAAGCGCGAGGCGTTCCTGGTCCTGCGCCGGCTCCTCAACCCAGATCCCGGGAAGGCGGCGACCCCCGGCCTCAAGTACGACACCCACGTCGACTACTACGCCGCGGACTCGCCGCTTGAGGCCTTCCGCGACCACCTGCGGCTCGACGGCTACTACCTCCGCACCGTCACCCTCAAGGACCCGCCCGCCCAGACCTGGCCGCTCCTTCTTCGGAAGCTCTACGAGCTTCCCGCCAACTACCACCTCGTCACCGAGTGGCACCCCCTCCCGGTCGAGGATGCCCGGAGGATCATCACCAGGGCCCGGCGCCATCACCACACCCAGAAGACCTCGGTCATGGCTCACATGGCCGAGAGCGCCAACCCGAGCGAGATCCTCGTGGACGAGTCCAAGGGCGCCCTCGTCCGCTCCTTGAACGACGCGCTCACGGACATGGAGATGAAGGGGACCTACTTCGGCGAGTACAGCTTTACCGCCGTCCTCTACGACCGCGACCGGGGGAGGGTGGACCGGGCGGTGGCCGAGGTCTACAAGGCGTTTGCCGCCCACGACGGGGCGGTCTTCCCGGAGACCTACAACCTCCTGAACAGCTACTTCGCGGCCCTACCCGGGGCCTATGCCCACAACCTCCGGAAGCTCCTCGTCTCGAACGCCAACGCCGCCGATCTCGCGTTCATCTTCTCGCTCTCCCAGGGCGAGCCCAGGAACGAGCATCTCCGGGACGAGTACCTGGCCATCCTGGAGACCGAGCACCGGACGCTCTACTACTTCAACCTCCACACCCAGGACGTTGGCCACACCCTCGTCCTCGGGAAGACGGGGTCGGGGAAGAGTTTCCTCTTGAACTTCCTGGCCACGAGCGCCCAGAAGTACGAGCCTTCCACCTTCTTCTTCGACCTCGGGGGGTCATTCAAGGGCATCACCCGCCTCTTCGGCGGGACGTACCTCAAGATCGGCGTCGAGCGGGACGGGGATCCCCTGGCTCCAGCCGTCCGCGTCAACCCCTTTGCCCTGCCGCCCTCGCCCGAGAACCTCGAGTTCCTGGCGACTTTCGTCCGCGTTTTGATCGAGGGCCCCGAGTACACGCTTGGCTCGGCGGACGAGCGCGAGCTCGGCGGGATGCTCGGGACGGTCTACGAGCTCGATCCCGAGAACCGGACCCTCCGGAACCTCGCCAACCTTCTCCCGCGGCACCTCGCCGAGCGGCTTCACAAGTGGGTCCACCCCGACGGCCCGTACGCCTTCCTCTTCGACAACGCCGAGGATACGCTCGAGCTCTCGCGCTTCCTCTGCGTCGACTTCGAGGGCCTCGACCGCTACCCTCACCTCGTCGAGCCCCTGCTCTTCTACCTCCTCCACCGTGCGAACTCCGTCATCTACGACCAGGCACTTGCCTCGAGGTTCAAGGTCTTCTTCATCGACGAGGCCTGGCGCTTCTTCCGTCACCCGGGGGTCTCCCGGTACATCGTGGAAGCCTTGAAGACCTGGCGGAAGAGGAACGCGGCCCTCGTCCTCTCCACCCAGAGCGTTGACGACCTGGCCAAGAGCGACATCCTAGAGATCCTCGTCGAGTCTTGCGGCACGAAGCTCTTCCTGGCGAACCCCTCCCTCAACGAGGACCTCTACAGGAGCGTCCTGAAGCTGCCTGATTCGGCCATCGACCTCATCCGGACCCTGCGGCCAAAAGGCCAGCTCCTCGTCTCCAAGCCCACGCACACCAAGGTCTTGAACCTGGACGTGGATCCCCGCAGCTACTGGCTCTACACCAACGACCCCAACGACAACGCCCGCCGCGACGAAGCCATCCGCCGCTTCGGCTTCGAAGGCGGCCTCGACCATCTCGAAGGAGTTGCACGATGACACGTAAATTCTTCGTTCTGACCGTACTCACGGCGGCCACGGCCGCGGCTCCGGTGAGGTCGGCTGTTGCCGCTGCGGGGGAAGCCCGTACCATCCGCTACGGGCCCAGAGACGTCGTGAGCCTTCGCTGCAAGGTCCGCTACACGACCCTGATTGTCCTGCCCCAAGGCGAGAAGATCCTGGACTTCATCATCGGGGACAAGGACATGTGGGTCCTCGAGGGTGCGGACCGCTACGCCTACCTGAAGCCCGCCGGGAAAGACATCTCGACCACGGTCACCCTCGTTACCCAGGCGGGGAACCTCTACAGCTTCCTCGCCACCGAAGTAGCGGGGGAGCCGGACGTGAAGGTCTTCGTCGAGCTCTCGGACCCCTCGCAGTTCCAGCCTCCGAGCGCCCCCGTCCGCTACGTGCCGGCCGAGGAGGCGGAGCAGCTCCGGCAGCAGCTCAATGAGGAGCAGGCGGGGAGGACCAAGGCCATCCAGGCCTTCGCGTCGGACTACCCGACCCACATCAGCTTCGCCTACCAGTTTCGGTCGAACCACAAGCCCTTTTTCGTCACCGCCATCTGGCACGACCAAACGTCCACCTTCATCCGCAGCCACGCCAGGGAGAAGGCCACGCTCTACGAGCTGAAGGACGGGGAACCCGTCCTCATCAACTACGACCTCAAGGGGGATGTCTACGTCGTGCCCAAGGTCCTGGACGCTGGACGCCTCACGGTCGGGAAACAGTCGCTGGACTTCCGCGTGGTGGGGGAGTGACGTCCATGCCGGAAACCCCGACCAAGGGCGTTCTCCCCAAGAACCTGCAGGCGTGGATCCTCGGGGGTATTGCGCTGGTTGTTGTGCTGGTCATCGCGCTCGCCGGGGCATCTAGCAAGCAGAGCACCAAGACAACGCCGGCCGCGAGCGCTAGCCCGAACCCCGGGGACGAGATCACCCGCCGCCTCGCGCAGCTCCAGGCGGACCAGGAGAAGCTCCAGAGGGAAGCGACTCTCGCCCAGCAACAGCTCGAGCTCGCCCAGGGCCAGCAGCCCGCGTCGCCGCCACCGCAGCCGGTAGGGGAGGACACGCTCGAGAAGGAGAAGGCGAAGCGTGAGTACACCTCTCTCTTTGCTTCACAGGTCGCTCAAACCTACCGGCCCCCTCCGGCCGGCACTCCAGCAGGCGGCCCCCCGGGGGGCGCGGGAGCCCGATCCGCCCCGGCGCCGCTCGATAACGTCACCCGGGTGGGGGACACAGGCTCTCCCTTGGCGGGCCTTCCTGAGCGTCTGCGAGCCATGGAGAAGGACCGGCAGTCGCTCGACCAGCTCGACGTTGCGGCGGCCACAGCGTCTGGTGCGACCACGGCGCCAGTCGCGCAGCCCGCCGCCCCCACAGGGGCGACCCGGAAGACGACCAACCAAGTCACTGAGACGGCCCAGCTCTACCACGTCCTCGAAGGCACCGTGCTCGAGACCGTGCTCGTGACCCGCCTTGTCGGTGACTTCTCCGGCCCGGTCCTCGTCCAAACCACGGCACCGCTTTTCAGCCGGGACCGCCAGCACGTCCTCGTCCCCGCCGGCGCGCGCGCGATCGGCGAGGCCAAGAAGACCGAGGCCCTGGGCCAGAACCGCCTGGCCGTAGCCTTCCATCGCCTGATCATGCCGGACGGCTACTCCGTCGACCTCGACCGATTCTCCGGCCTCTCCGCCCGCGGGGAGACGGCGCTCGAGGACCAGGTCAACAACCACTACTTCAAGATGTTCGGGGCATCGATCGCGCTCGGCCTCATCGGTGGCCTGAGCGCGGTGGGCACGCAGCCCCTCTCGCTGGCGACGAGCCAGTCCACACTCGACCAGTACCGCATGGGAGTGGCCGGGAGCTTCGGCCAGGTCGCCTCCCGCGTGCTGGACCGCTTCACCAACATCCTTCCCACGATCACGATCCGGGAAGGACACCGCGTCCGCGTCTGGATCGCCCAGGACCTGCCGCTACCAGCGTACGCCGACCACCGCATGCCCAAGGATTTCTGACGCCATGCCACATAGGGCCACACTCGCCGTCATTTCCGCCATCGCGCTTCTCGCGGCTTGCCATTCCAAGCGCGACCCCGAGCATCTGCGGCGTGAAGGGCTCGCGCGAGCCCAGGCCAACCTCCGTGATCTCGACAGCCTGCAGAAGCTCGGCAATGACCTGCAGCTCCAAGGCAAGTGCACGCCCGCTACGGTCATCGCCGCCGAAGACCCCGACCGCCAGTACCTTGCCTGCTTCGGCGTCAACGGCGGCGCCGGCGCCAACCCACGCCTCATCGAGTTCCGGGAGCGCTACGGCACTGCAACTGCGGCCGTCGACCGCGGCTGCGCGGAGATTCAGGACGGGGCGTGGGTCGGTGCCACCCAAATCTACTGCGCGGAAGCCCACGACCGGAGGGTCGCGGAGGCGAAGCTCCTCCGGCCCGAGTACGAGAAGGCCAACCGGTGCTCGAACGCCGCGATCCGGGAGGCCACCGACCCCGACTTCCACTACCTCGTCTGCTACGGGGGCCTCGTGTCCCTCACCCGCTACATCGATCAGGACCCGCGGCTCAATCTCTTCCGCGACCGCCATGGGCCCGCGCTCGAGAAGATCCGGGCCCACTGCCAGGAACTACGCACCCCGCTCGACGAGTATCGCCGCGCTTCCAAGGCTCCGTCCCCCCAGACAGCGGCGGGGGCCGCGGCTCAGTTCCAAACCGCGTACACCGTCTATTGCACGGACTGAAAGGAGAAACGTCATGCGTCTGCGCCTCCGCGCCGGTCTCGTCCTCGCCGTGGGTTTAATCTCCCTCGCCACTCCCACCAGCACGCACGCGGACCTGCCCACCATCGACTTCGCGAACTTGGCCCAGCAGATCCGCCACTACGCCCTCCTCCTGAAGCAGTACCAGACCATGGTCCAGCAGTACGAGATGCTCTACGACCAGGTCAACGCCTACTACGGGGGGCTCCGCAACTTCAGCAAACCCTACGCCATCAGCACCCTCGCCAACCTGGTCACGGGCATGGGCTGCCCGCTCACCTCCAACTGGGAGACCGCCATCAACTTCGGCAAGGGTGTGGAGAAGACCGCCTACCTGCAGAGCATGCTTGACGCCGCCTACCACGGCTGTCTCACCGATTGGCCGCCCGCCTACCGCAAGCTCTTCACCAAGACGACGCTGCTGGACATGGCCAACGTGGATGCCATCCGGGCCATCTCCGCCAGCAAGAACGACCAGCGGATGATCGACAACGCCCTCCCGGACATCCTCGACATCGTCACGTCGACCGGCAACAAGGCGGATCACTCCCTCGTGGGACTCCTCCAGAAGACCGCCGTTACGACCGCGACCTCCAACGCGCAGACGCGGGATGTGGAGCGGAACCTG
>DATMML010000102.1 GCA_035570235.1 Vicinamibacteria bacterium
GGCGGTCCGGCGGGGGGCCACGCGCCGGGAGCTGCTCTTCCTGCTCGCTCCCCTCGGGCTCTCCCTCTACCTGACCGCCCTCTACAACTTCGCGATCACGGGCAGCATCCGCCCCGACGCCCTCTTCCTGGCCTGGGGCCCGGGGGGAGTGCGCACCGCACACCTCGGCCAGGGGGTCCTGGGAATTCTCCTTGACGCGAGGTACGGGATCCTGCCCTACGCGCCCATCTACCTCGTGGCCGGCGGCGGCCTGCTCATGGACGGCGCGGCTCGCCTCCGGCAGGCCCTACCCGCGGCCGGGGTCTACTACCTGACCGTGGCCTCCGCCGACAACTGGGCGGGCCCGGTGTCGAACCTGGGCCGCTTCTTCATGCCCCTGGCTCCGCTCCTGGTCGCATTCATCGGAGTGGCCCTGGCCCGCGTCTGGTCCCGGCGGGGGTCGGGAGCGCTTGCCCTCATGCTCGCGGGCTGGACCGCGGTCCTGTCCTTCGCCCTTTGGCAAGACCCCCATGCCGCCAACGACTCCGCCCTGCTCCTGGCCAAGAGCACCTTCGCCGACGGCCGCGTCTACATCCCCGGCCTCGTCCTCAAGACGTGGAGCGAGGCCGCCCCCGGCCTGCTCCCGCAGCTCCTGGCCTGGATCCTTCTCGGTCTCCTGCTCGCTCTCTGGCTTCTGCGGGCGGGGCGGAGCCGGGGCGGAGACTCGCCGCTCACCACGCTGGCGGCGGTCGTGGGGCTGCTGCTGGCGGGGGGACTCCTCCTCGAACGCTGGCCCTCATCCTACACGGCTCCCCGGTTTCACGACGGCATCGAGCTGCCGGAGGGGAACATGGCCTTCCTCTCCGGCCCCGTGCGGGTCGAGGGGGGGGAGGTCGTCTCGGGAGCGGGTACGGTCGAGCTCATCGTCCGCTCCCGATCGCCCCAGACCTCGCTCCCCGCGATCGCGGGGGGGGAGGGCGTGCTGAGGCTGCCCGGCCGCGCGCCCATTCTCGTGCATCCCGCGGGCGCGCTTCTGGAGGTGCCGCTCCGGCCCTGGCGGACACTCGAAGGTAGGAACGGCGCTCAGGAGACCTTCTCGCGGCAGCAGCTGGGCGTGGAGGGCGCGCTCCTGCTCCGCTTCGGCCAGAATTAGTTGAACAAGCACCGGGAGAGACTCGTCCATGGCTGAAGTGGCGGCACCGCTCGTGGAGTTCCGGGACCTCGCGGTCTCCTACGGTCTGGTGCCGGCCCTGGCCGGCGTGTCCGGGGCCTTTCCCGCCGGTCCCACCGGCCTCCTGGGGCCGAACGGAGCGGGCAAGACCACCCTCCTCAAGACCCTGCTCGGCTTCCTGACCCCCGATCATGGAACCCTCATCGCCTTCGGCCTCGACCCCATCCGCTCCCCGCTGGAGGTACGCCGGCGGATCGGCTACATGCCGGAGGTGGACTGCCACCTCCCGGACATGACCGCCTCCGCTTTCGTCGCCTTCGCGGGGGAGCTGTCCGGGCTGCCGCGGGGCGAGGCCATCAGCCGCGCCCACGAGGTGCTCTACTACGTGGGCCTGGGGGAGGCCCGCTACCGCACGGTCGACACCTACTCCACGGGCATGAAGCAGCGCGTCAAGCTGGCCCAGGCCCTGGTCCACGATCCCGACCTCCTGCTCCTGGACGAGCCCACCAACGGCCTCGATCCCCAGGGTCGGGAGGAGATGCTCACCTTGATCCGCGACCTCTCCACGCGCCGGCAGATGAGCCTCATCCTCTGCTCCCACCTGCTCCGTGACGTGGAGCGCGTCTGCGAGCGGGTGATCGTCATGAACCAGGGGGTGGTGGCCACCTCCGGGACCATGGCCGAGCTGACGGGCCCCCGCCGCGCCGCCTACGACGTCCGCCTCAAGGGCGAGGCCACCGCCTTTCTGACCGACCTCCAGGACAAGGGCTGCGAGTGGCGGGAGGCGGAAGAGGGTTACCGCGTGTTCCTGGCCGACGGCCAGGGGCCCGAGCTGATCTTCGCCACCGCGCGCGAGTGCGGCGTCCAAGTGCGGTACCTGCGCCCGGGGGCGGAGACCCTGGAGGACGTGTTCCTGCGGGCGCTGGGGGAGAGCTGAAGCGTGCCCATCTACGAGCAGACTTACCGCCGGTATGAGGCGCGGGAGCCGCTGCGCGCGGTCCGCTTCTGGCCCATCACCCGCGAGGCGCTGCGGATCATCCTGGCCCGGCGGGCCTTTCTCGGCCTGCTCGCCAGCAGCTGGATCCCGTTTATCGTCCGGGTTGTCCAGATCTACGTGGTCACGCGCTTCCCCGAGGCGGGGCGCATCCTCCCCGTGGACGGCCGTCTCTTCGGGGAGTTCCTGAACCAGCAGATCGTCTTCACGCTCTTCCTTTCCATCTTCGGGGGTGCGGGCCTCATCGCCAACGACCTCAGGACGGGGGCGATCCTCGTCTACCTCTCGCGCCCCCTGACCCGCCGGGACTACGTGCTCGGCAAGCTGGGGGTGCTCCTGGCCCTCAACCTCTCCGTCACCCTCGTCCCCGGCCTCCTGCTCTACGCGATCGGCCTCGCCCTTGCCCCCGAGCAGTTCCTGAAATGGAGCTTGGCCTGGATCGGTCCGGCGGTCGTGCTCCATTCGGCGGTGGTGAGCCTCTCCGTGAGCCTCCTCGCCCTCGCCGTCTCTTCCCTCTCCCGCAGCGCGCGGGTGGCGGGTCTGGGCTTCTTTGGCCTCTTCCTCGGCCTGGAAGTCGTGCGCGGGATTCTGGCCCAGGGCTTCGGTCTCCGGCCTGTCGCTCTCCTCTCTCTGCGGGCGAACCTCCGGGCCCTCGGCGCGGCTCTCTTTGGAGTGGTGGAGCGGGGACCGAGCCTGCCCTGGTCCTGGCCGGCCGCGGTGCTTCTGGTGGTCGGCCTCCTGTGCCTCGTTATACTGCGCTCCCGGGTGCGCGCGGTGGAGATCGTCCGGTGACCGTGGCTCCGCTCGAGTTCGCGCGCGCCTCGCGCTGGTACGGCCCCGTCATAGCCTTGAACGACGTCACGGTCGCGATCCCTCCCGGCGTCACCGGGCTCCTGGGGCCGAACGGCGCGGGAAAGTCGACCTTTCTCAAGCTGGCCGCGGGTCAGCTGTCGCCCAGCCAGGGCGAGGTTCGCCTGCTCGGCGTGCCCGCTTGGGGCTCGCCCGCGGTCTTCCACCGCGTGGGCTTCTGTCCGGAAGTGGACGCCTTCTGGGAGGGGCTCACCGGCCTGGAGTTTTTGGTCATCCTGCTGCGGCTGACCGGCTTCGACGAACGCGAGTGCCGGGAGCGTGCGGAGAACGCGCTCACAGAGGTCGCGCTCTTGGACGCGAAGGACCGCAAGATCGGCGGCTTCAGCAAGGGGATGCGCCAGCGCGTCAAGCTCGCGCAGTCGATCGCCCACGACCCCGAGGTGCTCTTCCTGGACGAGCCGGTCTCGGGGATGGACCCCGTGAACCGCCGGAGGGTCATCGACCTCGTGAAGCGCATGGGCCGGGAAGGGCGGACGGTCGTGGTCTCGAGCCACATCCTCCACGAGGTGGAGGCCATGACCCGCCGGGTCCTGCTCATCCACAACGGCCGCATCCTGGCCGAAGGAGACGTGCGGGAGATTCGCGACCTCATGGACGAGCACCCCCACACGGTCGCCGTGCGCGCGCGGGACCCCCGGAGCCTGGGGGAGGCGGTCGTGCGGCTGCCCCACGTGCTCTCTCTGAGCTTCGGGCCGGAGGGGGAGTGGGTCACCGTGCAGACCGCGAAACCGGACGAGTTCTACGGTGCTCTGTCCGGGGCCGCCATCGAGGCCGGGGTCCTGGAGATGTACTCCCCGGACGAGGATCTGGAGTCGGTCTTCAAATACCTGGTCGCCCGATGACGGACGGCATTACGGCTCGTGCCCGGGGGCGAGACACCACCCGCCCCCTCGCGCTCGTAGCGGCCGCCCGCGGCGTCTTCGACCTCGCCCTCCAGGGCATGGTCTGGACCCGTCGCAGCCTCCTGATGGCGATTCTCCTCGGGCTGCCCGCGGCGGTCAGCATCCTCTACCGCGTCGTGCCCACGGCCTGGGTCCCGTCCCGTCTTAGCGGCCCGGATCTCTACGCCTTGATCGCGGTTTTCTATTACGTTCGCAACTTCCTCCCCTTGGCCGCCCTCTTCTACGCGACCGCCCTCATCGCCGACGAGGTGGAAGGCAAGACTCTTCCCTACCTCCTGACCCGGCCCATCCCGCGCTCTGCAATCCTCCTCGGCAAGTTCGCGGCCTACCTGACGACCACCCTCACCCTGACCCTGCCCGCGACGGTGGTGACCTTCTTCCTCCTCCTGACCGCGCGCGGTTTCGCCGGCCTGGGGGCGTCGGTACCGGATCTTTTCCGGGACATGGGGGTCATGATCCTCGCCCTGCTTGCCTACGGTGCACTCTTCACCCTGCTGGGCGTGCTGCTGCGGCGTCCCGTGATCCCGGGGCTGCTCTTCCTGTTCGCCTGGGAGCTCATCGCCAACCTGCCCGGCTACCTGCCAAGGTTCACCATCACCGTATGGCTGCGCTCGCTCATGACCCACCGTCCCGCCGAGGAGGGGTTGGCCGGGCTCTTCGGCCAGACCCTTCCCGCCGGACTGTGCCTGGGGGTGCTCGCGGCCCTGATCGCAGGCTTCCTGGGCCTGTCGCTTTGGATCTTTTCCACCCGCGAATACGTACTCGAGCAGTAAGAGGCGTAGACTGAAGGGGGAGGGGTAATCGCATGACGGCCAGCCGCCGCGTCGCTTTCATCTCCATGATCGTGGTTGGCGTGGGCACGGCGGCCGCACTGGGCGCCCTCTACCTCGACCCCGCCCGGGCCGCGGTGGGCCCCCTGCCCGCCGAAGGCCTCGCCTTGCCGGGCGACGCGCGCTTCGTGATGGGCATGGACGTCAGGCGGGTGACCGCCAGCCCCTTGTACAAGCGCTACGCGAAGGGCTCGCCGGGCCAGGCCTTCCCCCGCGACAGCGCCTTCCACGCCATCGAGGAAAAGACGGGAGTCAACCCCGAACGGGACGTGGACCAGCTCCTGCTCGTGGGGCGGGGGGGGTCCGGAGTCGACGCGGCGCTCGTGCTGGTCCTCGGCAGCTTCGACCGCGGCAAGCTCTCCCGGGCCATCGAGACGGAGAAGAAAGGGAAGGTCACCTGGAAGGACTACCTGGGCACGACCGTTTACCTCTTCGACGAGGGAGCGAAGGGAACAGGGGCGGTGGCTTTTCTGGACGACCACTCCCTGCTCGTGGGTTCCCAGAGCGCGGTCGAGACAACCGTCTCCAACCGAACCCAGGGAACTTCCGGCTTGCGGCAGAACGCGGCCCTCGTGGCCCTGCTCGAGCGGGTGAAGCCCGGCTCCACGTTTTGGATGGTGGGCGACCAGACCCTGCTCGCCAACCTGCCCCGGGCCTTTCCCAACCCGGCGGGAGGCCCGGACGGGTCGGGCGGCAGCCTCACCCTGCCTTCGCTCAAGAGCCTAATCGTGACCGGCGACCTGGATCCCGCGCTGGTGGTGGCCATCACGGGGGAGACTCCCGACGCGGCGGCGGCAAAGAGCTTGGCCGACATGGTCCGAGGCCTCCTGGGCTTCCTCGCTCTCCAAGCCAACCAGAAGCCGGAGCTCCGGGAGCTCGCCCAAGCCATTAGCGTCACGACCGAGGCGAGCCGGGTCCAGGTCAACGCTCGCTTCCCCTACGAGCTGCTGGATGCCCTCCAGCCCAAGACGCCGGTGACGGCGGGGCCGGCGGGCTCCGCGAAGTAACCCTCCGCCGCCCGCGTCCCGGGCTTGGATCTCGCCCGTCCCGGATGCCCGGGGCGGCCAGTTTCGCGGAGGCTTCGGGAGTACGACCCCTGTTTGATAGGCGGGCCTGGGTCGACGGGAGAAGGCATGCCGGCGGCCGGCCAACTCTCCGACTGGCCCTCCCGGTTGGAGCGCATGAGGTGAGCCGTGTCAGGCGGGAGGTGAGGGCATCCGCATGACGATGGTTCTCATCGTGTCGTTGGTTGCTATGGCGGCGCTCGGACAAGTCAAGACTCGCAAGCCAGAACTTCCGCGATCCGTGGTGTTCGTGTGCGAGCATGGAAACGTAAAGAGCCTTATTGCCCGCGAGTGGTTCAATCGCCTGGCCGCTTCGCGTGGCCTCGACCTCCGTGCCCTATCGCGGGGCGTGACGCCGGAGAAATCCGTCCCCCCCGCCATAGCGGCCGCGCTCCGGGGCGACGGATTCGATGTCGGCGGCTTCGAGCCGCGGGCCTTCAGCGCAACTGACGCGACGGGAGCGGTGCGAGTCGTGGGAATCGGTGTCGACCTGTCTTCCGCAGGCGAGCGGAGCGACACGCCCCTGGAAACATGGCAAGACATTCCACCCGCCAGCGAGGACTATGCGGCGTCCCGCGACGCGCTCCGGGCTCGAATCGAGGTCCTGCTGAAGAGGTTGGAGAGCGCAGAGCCCCGACCCTGATCGCGGGATGTCCGGGTATCGCCGACCGACACCTTCCCTCCCCACGCCCCTTCTCGCTGCTGCCGATCGATGAGTTCTTCCGCGGAACGATCGCGGCCCGAGCGCGGAGGCTGGGGTAGACTCGAGCCTCCCATGGCGGAACCCCGCGTGGCCATCATCATTCCCGTCCTCGACGAGGAAGCGGCCATCGGCCTGGTCCTGGCCGAGCTCCCGCCCCTGGCTCTCGAGGTCATCGTGGTCGACAACGGCTCGACCGACCGCACGGCGGAGATCGCCCAAGCGGCGGGAGCCCGGGTGGTGCGCGAGCCCCGGATGGGCTACGGCCAGGCTTGCCTGGCCGGGATCGCGGCCGCTCCAGGCGTGGACATCCTCGCCTTCCTGGACGGAGACCATAGCGACTACCCGGCCCAGCTCGTAGACGTCCTCGCCCCCATCTTGGCCGGCCACGCCGACCTCGTGATCGGCTCGCGCGGCCTGGGTCGGCGGGCCCCCGGCGCGCACCCCCGGCACGCCGTGCTCGGAACGCGGGTTTGCGTCGGCCTCATGAACGTGCTCATCGGCACGCGGGCCACCGACCTCGGACCCTTCCGGGCCATCACGGCCCCCGCCCTGGAGAGTCTGGGCATGCGCGACCGCACGTTCGGCTGGACGGTGGAGATGCAGGTGAAGGCCGCCCGCCGGGGGCTGCGCGTGGTCGAGGTCCCGGTGGACTATCGCCCGCGCATCGGCCGCAGCAAGGTGAGCGGTACGCTCGGGGGGAGTTTCCGGGCCGCGGCCAAGATTCTGGGCGTCATTGCGCGCCACGCCTTGAGCCGGGCCGGATGAGACGGGCGGTCCTGCCCCTCTGCGGGGCGGTCTTGAGCGTCTGTGCCCTGGCCTGGTGCCGCCAGGGGGATGCGACGGGCCGGGTGGCCTCCCACCTCGCGCTCTACGGCTTGGCTTTCGTGGCGTACCTGGGCGGCCTGGAGGCCGCGCGGGGGCTCTCTCGCCGGGGCCTCCTCCTCGCACTAGGCCTGGCCGTCCTCTGGCGGGCGGCCCTCGTGCTCGCCCCGCCCCTCCTGAGCAACGACATCAACCGGTACGTGTGGGAGGGTCGGGTCCAGGTCCACGGCGGCAACCCCTATGCCTGGCCGGACCGCCCCGACGCTCCGCGCTGGGAGTCGCTCCGGGACGGAGTCTGGCGCGGCCTCAACCACGCCGACTACCCGGCCATCTACCCGCCTCTGTGGCAGCTCGCGGCCTGGGCCGTGGTAAAGGTCTGCGATTCCGTCACCGCCATGAAGGCCTTCCTCGTGCTCAGCGAGCTTCTCATGCTGTGGCCGCTGGCTTTGGTTTTGAAGCGGCGCGGCTTGCCCCCCGAGCGGCTGCTCGTGCTGGCCTGGAGCCCGCTCGCCCTGGTGGAGATCGCGGGCAGCGGGCACAACGAGGCGTTCGGCATGCTCTTCCTGGTCCTGGCCCTGGCCGCGCTCGAGTACGGCCGGCCCCTGGCCTCCGCGGTGGCGGCGGCTCTGGGCCTCCAGGCCAAGTTCCTGCCCGGCCTGGTGGCCCTGGCCTGGGCCCGGCGCTATCGACCGGGGCAGCTGCTCCTGGCCGCGGGGGCGGCGCTGCTCCTCTTCCTTCCCTACGCGAGCGCCGGCCACGTCTTCTGGCTGAGCCTGTCGAAGTACGCCTCCTTCTGGCGATTCAACGAGACCCTCTTCGCGGCCCTCCTCGCCCTCACGGGCAGCCACCGCGCGGCCGCCGTGATCGCGGCCGCCCTGGCCGTGGCCTTGTCCCTGGCCCTGGCCGCGGCCCGCACGGAGCCGGTCGCGGCGGGGACCCTTGTGGTGGCCGCCTCCCTGCTCCTAGGCCCGAACGTGCTGCCCTGGTACGCGCTCTGGTTCCTGCCCTTCCTCGTGGTCCGCCCCGAGCCCGCGGCCCTCCTCTTCACGGGGACGGTCGCCCTCGTCTACCTCGTCTACCCGGCCTGGCAGTCGGGGGAGCGCTGGGAGGTCGGCTGGGGGATCCGCGCCCTGGAGTATGGGCCGTGCCTCGTGGTGGCGGTCTGGACCGCCCGCGCGCCGCGCCCCCTTCGCTAGACGCGTCCGGACCGGCATCGCCGCCCATTTCGCCCCGTGCTAGGCTGCCCGCGCGTGGAAGGCGATATCCTCCTCTGGATCCATGGTTGGGCGGGGCCGGCCTCGGACGCGGCCTTCTGGCTGTCCCACCAGCTCGCCGATCTCCGGTTTTGCTCGATCCTCGTCAGCCTGGCCTGTCTCTGGCACCTCTGGCGCGGGGAGCGCGCGGAGTCGCTGCTGTGGCTGGTCCTCGGCCTCACCACCCTGGGCCTACAGGAGAGCCTCAAGGTACTGGTGGCGCGCCCGCGCCCCCATCTCTGGCCGGGGCTGATCCCGCAATCCGGATTTGCGTTCCCGAGCGGCCATGCCCTCGCGTCCGCCACCTTCTACCCGCTTCTGGCTCGGGACGTGGCTCACGGCTGGCCCCGCGCCCGATATCTCGCCTGGGGCACCGCCGCCGGCCTCGCCCTCTTCATCGGGGTCGGGAGGCTCTACCTCGGCGTCCACTGGCCGAGCGACGTGCTCGCCGGCTGGGCGTTGGGCGCGGGGCAGACCGCGCTCGGCCTCCGCCTCCTCGAGGGACGCCGCATGCCACCCCCGCCGGACGCTTGAGCGCGTCCGGCCGCGACGTCCTGCTCGTCTTCTTGAAGGCGGCCCGCCCGGGAGCCGTGAAGACCCGCCTCGCCGCTGCCCTCGGCAAGGCGGCCGCGGCCGAGCTGTACCGGGTCCTGGCCGAGGCGGAGGTCCGCCACACCACCCCCCGCCGGGGAGAATACGAGCGGCGGTTCTGCTTCACGCCCAAGGGAGCGCGCGCGGCCATGGAGGCCTGGTTTCCGGAGGAGGTCTTCGTGCCCCAGGAGGGGGCGGACCTGGGGGCCCGCATGGCGAGGGCGTTCGACCGGGCCTTCCGCGACGGCGCCCGCCGTGTGGCTATCATCGGCGGCGACGTGCCCGCGGTCTCGAGGGAGATCGTCCGGGAGGCGTTCCGGTCGCTCAAGGGTTACGACGTGGTCCTGGGTCCCGCCCGCGACGGCGGCTACTATCTCCTGGCCCTGAGCCGCCCGCGGCCCGGACTCTTCCGGGGAATTGCGTGGGGCTCATCGTCCGTCCTGGCCGCGACGGTCAAGAAGGCAAGGGGGCTGGCGGTGCGGCTGCTGGAGCCGCTCACCGACATCGACACCCTCGGGGACCTCAGGACCGAGTGGAGGCGCCTCGCCCCGCTCCTGGCGGCCCACCCCGCCCTGCGCCGAGGCATCGCCCGCGCTCTGAAGGGGAGCCCGGGCGTTTCCGGCTGAGGGAGCGGCCCACGGCCTAGCGGGGCGAGCTCACTTCTTCAAGCTGCCGACATAGGCCACGAGGGCGTCCAGATCCTCGGGGGGGAGGTGTTTGAAGGAGATCATGGGAGGCGTGCGTGTGGCCTTGGCCTTGGCCGCCTGCTCACGGGGGTTGGTGAGCCACTCCTTGATGTCCGCCGCGGAGAGCTTGCTGCCCATGCCGTCCAGAACTCCCTTGGCGTTGCCGACGCCCCCGACGGAGTGGCACGTCCGGCAATGCTGCTCCGAGAACAGCGCCTTGCCACGCTCGACATCCTTGGCTTCCTCGGCAGATGCGAGGGTCCCCAGGGCCACGGCGGCCGCGAGCCCGAGCAGGCATCGACGACGCATAACACCTCCTTGTGATCCTCCTCCGGCGACGCGCATTCTCGTCGCGGGGGGAGGCCCGGTCAACTCGGGGGGGCGGTCGAGACGGGCCGGCTCGGGGGCATAGCGGACGAGCCGGTCCCGGTTAGAGCGCTCGCCCCCGAAGCCGGAGGCTCAGTGCACCCCCGCCTTCCCCCGCTTGATCAGGGACAGGAACTCTTCCCGGGTCTGGACCTGGTCGCGGAAGGAGCCGAGCATGCACGAGGTCACCGCCACCGAGTTCTGCTTCTCAACCCCCCGCATCATCATGCAGAAATGCATGGCCTCGATGACCACCCCCACGCCACGGGGCTTGACCTTGTCCCGAATGGCCTCCGCGATCTGCACGGTGAGACGCTCCTGGACCTGGAGCCGGCGGGCGAACATGTCCACCAGGCGCGGCACCTTGGAGAGGCCCACCACCTTGCCCTTGGGCAGGTAGGCCACGTGAGCCTTGCCGTAGAACGGGAGCAGGTGATGCTCACAGAGGCTGAACACGTCGATGTCCGTGATGATCACCATCTCGTCGTAGCTGACCGTGAAGAGGGCCTTGTTGAGGAGGGCCTCCGGGTCCTGGTGATAGCCCTGGGTGAGGAAGCGCAGGGCCTTCTCCACCCGGTCCGGCGTCTGCACGAGCCCCTCGCGGTCGGGGTCCTCACCCAGGCCGGCCAGGAGCGCGCGCACATGCCGTTTCATGTCATCGGG